>NZ_JAFBEP010000010.1 GCF_016908775.1 Defluviitalea raffinosedens
TAATCCTTGCTAGTTTTTGCTAGCTTTTTCTATCCTTCAATCAATGGAATTGATTGGGTTTTATTTGGTGTGCTGTTTAGTTTTCAAAGATCGATGATGTTAACTGCTGCTCGCTTTTTATTACTTCGCGGTCACAGCAAAAAAAATTATATCAAATATGATTTTGTTTGTCAACAACTTTTTTCAAATATTTTTTGTTGCCTCGTTGTTTCATTAATATATCATATAGCAGTAAAAAAATCAAGCCGGAAATACTTTTAAGCAGAGAATGAATTGAAGGTTCCAACTCGAGCTGGTAAACTCGGTCTGGAACCCTCATCATTATGATGCACTTCTTTAGATTATTAGAATACAGGAACAATTTCTCCGTTATAGTTGTCTTCAATAAATTTCTTTATTTTTTCGGAGGTAAGCGCTTCTGCTAAAGCCTTCAAGTCTTCTCTGTTCCCATCCCCTTTTCTTATTGCAAGGACATTTACATAAGGAGAATCAGCGTCTTCAATTGCTATAGCATCTTCTGTAGGAGATAATCCTTTTTGAAGCGCAAAGTTTGTATTAATAACTGCACAGTCTACATCTTGCAAAACCATTGGAAGTGCTGCAGCTTCCATCTCCTGGAATGTCAGGTTCTTTGGATTGTTTTTAATATCCAATACAGTGGCTGATTGATTATTTACATCATTTAATTCAATGATACCATTTCTATGAAGAAGTGCCAAAGCTCTTGCTTCGTTACTTGGGTCATTAGGAATAGCGATTACTGCGCCATCTTTTAATTCATCTAATGAAGCAATTTTTTCCGAATAAATTCCCATAGGTTCGATATGAACTTTTGCAAGGACTTCTAAATCATATCCGAATTCTGCCATTTGTGATTCTAAGTATGGGATGTGTTGGAAAAAGTTTGCATCCACTTCTTTTTCATTGAGAGAACGATTGTGAATGTTATAGTCATCGATTACCTGGATTTCTAATGTAACACCTTTTTTCGCCAAATCATCTTTAATATGTTCTAACATCTGTGCATGGGGCGCTGATGTCGCAGATACTTTAAGAACTTTGCTTTCTTTTGTGCAGCCTCCCAATATTGCTATGGTAAATAAGGCTAAGGTTAATATTGATATGAATTTTTTCATTCCTAATCTCTCCTTCACGTTTTATTTTTTTATATTGATCTATTTTTTATTCATTGCTTTCGCAATGCTGTTGCCAATCCATTGAAGAATTTGAACTAAAATGATAAGAAGTATTACTGTGGCAATAATAAGTGAAACATCGTATCTGTAATATCCGTATTGGATTGCCACACTGCCAAGGCCTCCCCCGCCTACGGTTCCTGCCATTGCACTGTAACCTATGAGATTCACTACAGTAAGCGTAATACCAAGAATTATGGAAGCCATTGCTTCCGGTATAAGAACCTTCGTAATAATTTCCCACGTGCTTGAACCCATGGCTACGGCTGCTTCAACAATTCCTTTATCTACTTCTTTAAGTGAACTCTCAACGACTCTTGCCACAAAAGGTGCTGCTGCTATGGATAATGGAACAATGGTTGCTGTCGTTCCCAGACTCGTGCCAACAATCATTCTGGTAAAGGGAATCAGAGCAACAATCAAAATAGCAAAAGGAAAGGACCTTCCAATGTTTACAATTGTACCGAGGATACGGTTTAATTGTATTCTTTCTTTGATTCCTCCCTGATCTGTAATAACAAGTATTACGCCTAAGGGTAGCCCAATAATAGTAGAAATCAAAGTTGCTGCAAATACCATATAGAGTGTATTCCCGGTTTCTGTTAGTAAAAGCCAGAAAGCCTGGTCAGGATTTTGAAAGATCATTGGGAGATCACCTCACATTCCACGCCGTTTTCTTCCAGAAAAGCAACTGCGTTCTTGATTTCTTCTTTGTCTCCTATTAACTCAATAATTAAGCTTCCAATAAATGTTTGCTGTAAATGGTCAATGCCACCAAGAAGAATATTGGCATCTACTCCACATTTTTTGATCATTTTTGACAGGATCGGTTGAGATGTTTTAATTCCTTCAAAACTCAGACGGAATAATTTCCTTCTCTCATCTATTCTGTCCAGCAATTCTTCAGGTATATCGTGACTGATATTTTGAACGAAGCTTTTTGTTGTAGGATGGGTTGGATGAGCAAATACCTTAGATACCGGACCAGTTTCTACAACTTCTCCAGCCTCCATTACAGCAACCTTGCTACAGATCTGTTTAATAACTTCCATCTCATGGGTAATGATCACGATGGTTAATCCCAGAGTTTCATTAATCTTTTTAAGCAGTTTGAGGATAGACTGGGTTGTTTTAGGGTCCAGAGCAGAGGTTGCTTCATCACAGAGTAATACATCCGGATGATTGGCAAGGGCTCTTGCAATACCTACTCTTTGCTTTTGTCCACCGCTTAGCTGTGATGGATAGCTGTCTCTTTTTTCTTCTAACTCAACTAATTTAAGAAGTTCATCGATCCTTTTTTCTCTGTCTTCTTTTGGAACCTTGGCAATTTCCATCGGATAAGCTATGTTTTCAGCTACAGTTCGGGAATTAAGGAGATTAAAATGCTGAAAGATCATCCCTATTTTTTTTCGCATTTCTCTTAATTCCGCAGGGTTCAGGCTCATTATATTCTTGCCTTTTATATAGACTTCACCCTTGGTTGGTTCTTCCAGACGGTTAATGCAACGAACAAGGGTCGATTTTCCTGCTCCGCTTAAACCAATAATCCCAAAAATATCTCCCTGCTCAATGTGCATATTAATATTTTTTAAAGCTTCAACTTTATTGCTCTTACCCTTGAATTCTTTATAAACGCCTTTTATTTCTATCACGGTGCTCCTCCTTTGCCCCAACGGTTGCCTGATACGTAACTTCTATGTGTAACTTCTGCTTTTGAGCATTAAAAAACCTCTTTCAATGAAAGAGGTTATATGCTCTCTCTCATCTTATGCAGACAACCTCTGCATCTGGAATTGGCACCTTCGCATTTTGCGGGTTGCCGGGTTTCATTGGGCCAGTCCCTCCACCTCTCTTGATGAGCTCGAATATTAAGTTGAAGATAGTATAACAGTATCATCTGGCATTGTCAATAAAAAAATTTAATAGAGTTAAACATTCCCTGGGTATCCTTATTATTTAAATTTTACAAAAACAGTCCTCCAACGAATTTCAGCAGATAATTGTATTCATATAAATACTTTGCATATGTACTGTTTTCCAGTAAAAGAAATATCTTTTCGAAAGCTGGGTTTGATTGAAATATAAAAAGTACAATAAAAAACACCCAGATTTTCAACACTCCTGAAGCAAAGCCGAAGATCAGTCCAAAAAGACGATTCACTGAATTAATCACTGGTAGTTTTGATAAAATATCCATGATCCCGATAAGAATCCTAAGGCCGACACTCACTACGAAAAACACTATAACCATAGAAATGATATTAATGCATATGTTGGCAATATAACCTGCAATATAGTCCTTTAAGCTGTCCACCTGAAAAATACTGTATATTTCTGAATTATTGTTTTCAACCAGAACTCCCTTCAAAAATTTAGGTACATTCAGATCATTAATAAAATTAACCTGTCCCTCCAAGGTATTTATTTTAGTCCCCTCTGGCACCAGTATGGTAGGAGCTATTTGAGTTTTCATTTTATCGAACAGGGACGTAGAAGTTCTTAAATAGGCACTTACAATTGGATAAAGGGTATATGATAGAATCATCGAAGCAATAGAAGATATTAATTTAAAAAGGGAAAGTACCAATCCCCTCTTATAAGCAATCCATCCATTTACAACAAAAAAAGCCAATACTAAAATATCCGCTACATTCATAGCTTGCCTCCAAATTATCGTTTTATTTCCATTAGGTCAACAGAGTCTTTAGAAACTAAAGCAACTTTATTCCCATTCTTTAATGGGATCATTTCATCCACATCCTTTAATGCAGTATATTTAAAAATTTCTTTTCCTTTTGGGTCCAGTCCATAAAAAGTTCTGTTGACACCTACAATCACCATATTATCATCACCGTATAAATAAGTGACATCTCCTTCCGGATCAAACACATGTTTTTTGCTGCCTTCCGTACTATAAAAAACAACACTCCCATATTTTTCTCCCTGTTTGCCCGGAAATTCTTCCCCCAGGGCCAAAACCAAATAAGTGGATAAATTTCTTCTATTCTCTATATTCCAGGGTATTGCCTTGATATGGTTTGATAAGATCTCTTCTTTCACATTGTTATCTTCATCAATCCATAAGATTCGGTCATCGCCTAAAACAACCAAAGTATTATTTTGCAAATAAAACATTCCAGGAAAAATCGTATCCTCTTTTTCAATGGCAAATTCGATCAGATCTTCTTTCAGTATGCCGTTTTCTCCTAAGTCCAAAAAAATTAAATTAGACTTTAACCCCTTTGTATCTGGATTAAGATAACTTACAGGCATATGGTATCCATTATCCGATACGATAGCACTAAGGGGATAACCCGCATCTTCAATAAAAGTATTTCTGTCAATTCCTAAATCTTTACCCTGGGCATCATACACTTTAATCCTGTGCCCATCCTTTGTTGCTCCAATCACAGATAAATATCCTTTAGAATTAATTGAAAAATACTCTATAGGATTTTGTGTCGTGACTTGATATACTAATCCTTTATCATTTAAGACATAAATCTTTTTCCCGCCATCTTCTCCTACTGCAAGATATGGTTCATTGACAATCAGTTTTGGTAAATTCATAGAAAAAGTTTGGTTCCAGATTTCATCTCCATTTTGAGAAATTCGTTTAACGCCATCAGGACCACACTGTATTAAGTCATTGCCATAAACATTAAAGGTATATCTATCACTTAACTCTCGTTTTACCCATTGTTTTTCTAAATAAAGAGAGGGTTCATTTCCATTAAAAAAGGAAAGATGCAGGTCCTTGCCGGCAACTTCCGAGTAAATCAAAATCCCTGATGCAATCATGAGTAGAATAAGAGAAAAAATTTGGGCTCTCTTATCTTTCTTATTCTTATAGGCTTCTATACGGCTCAATTTTTTTCCCCCTATATTTTCATTTGTAATATATGGTACTATATCTTTCCCTCGATTTCAACGTTTCTATTTACTGTCTAAATCTTTTATTAACTCTATTCAATTTCCAGCCAATAAAATATAGGAGAATTATAAAGACTTCAAAGAGCCCCACATATCCAAATAAAGGATAAATTTGTCCAACCATTTTAGAGAAACCAATCTGGGCAATTATAATAGAAGTTAATATGAAAACAGGCAGAATGCTCTTATAAGAAATATTAAACTCCACAGACACTCTGTTGACAAATCCATATCCGCTGGAAACTGCCGTTGTGAATATGGCAGCGATTAAAACAAAGAAATAGATATACCGAATAGCAAAACCGTAATGAAGCACAATCCCAAGCATTGGTATTTCAAGAGCCTCCACCCTGTCATAGTATATTAATGTTGCCATAACAATGCAAAGTCCTAAAAATCCCAAAGTTATACCGCCTATAATGCCTCCCATTTTTGCTTGTTTCCTGGAATGAATAATAGGAAGCAGGCTGCAGAGAATCACAACTGCAGTAATGGTATTATAGGATACATAGACAATAGAAGAAGTGATCCAATTCCTCGTAAGAGCATGAAATACCGACACTACAGGAGAAGAAAATACTGCTGCTTCTCTAAATAAAACTATGTATAACCCTAAAAGAATACCTCCTATTAAAAGTAACGGTGCTAAAATCGTATTAATGACGATAACCCCTTCAACATCATATAAAAAGACAATAAGGCATAAGCCTGCCATGATTAAGATTCCTATTTGCACAGGAATTTGAAACTGTTGTCTAAGGAGTGCCCCCGTTCCTGCAAGCATTGCACAAAAAGTAGTAAACATAAACAAAGAAACGACCCACTCCATGATATTGCCTAAAAACTCTCCCATAATAGGGTAAATGAATCCTCGGTAATCCTTAATTTTTTGAACATAGACCATTTCAAGGACAGCCCATCCTATAAGAGCAAATAAAATTCCTGATAAAATCACTCCATAAATGCCCTCAATACCATAGGAAGTAAAAAACTGCATAATCTCCTGCCCTGAGGCAAAACCTGCGCCTAAAACAGTTCCAGTATATACACTGGCTATTTTTATTACATTAGATCTTTTATTTTTCACAAAAAATCCCCCATATATCTGTTTGTACAAATATATGAGGGATGTTCCCATTTCATTCAAAAACTATGTATGAACTTTTACAGTCTTCTATTAATGGCTGATGCTTTTATATAATTCCATATATTTTTTAGCAGAGTCTTCCCAGGAATAATCTGAATTCATAGCATTTTTAACCAAAAGCTCCCACTTGTCTTTATTATAATATACATTTAAAGCTCTTATGATTTCCCATAACATTGCATCAGAATTATAATCATTGAAAACAAAACCATTACCCTCACAAGTTTCTTCGTTAAACGATTGAATGGTATCTGCCAGCCCTCCAGTCTTTCGAACTATAGGAATGGTTCCATATCTAAGACTAATAAGTTGTCCTAAACCGCAGGGTTCGAATAAAGAAGGCATCAAAAACAAATCACTGCCTCCATAGATTTTTTGTGCCAAATCCACATTAAACAAGATATTGGCGCTTACCTTCTCGGGGAAAGTATCTTGCATGTATTTAAACATTTCTTCATATTGGTGTTGCCCTGTGCCTAAAACCACAAATTGAATATCTTCCTGCATCAGATCGTGCATTTTTTCTGCAATTAAGTCTAATCCTTTCTGGTCTACCAAACGGGAAATAAGGCCGATCATAGGAACATCTCTTTGAGGAAGGCCCAGATCTTTTTGAAGCCTATACTTATTTTCCTTTTTTAAATGCAAGCTTTCCTTAGAATAGGGGATATAGAGAGCCTTGTCAGTTTCGGGATTAAAAGCCTCATAATCAATTCCATTTACAATGCCGTAAAGTACACTGCTTCTTTTTTGAAGGACGCCATCCAGTCCATAACCGTATTGACTGGTTTTGATCTCTTCTGCATATGTTTTGCTTACGGTATTGATGGCATCAGAATAAACTAAACCAGCTTTCATATAACTTACATTCCCGTAGAACTCTACCCCCTCTGAATGGAAACACCAATCTGAAACACCCAGCAAATCCAGCGTTTCTCTTCCAAAGATCCCCTGATACTGTATATTATGAATGGTATAGAGTGTTGAAATGGATCTATAATAAAGATCTTCATGGTATCTTTCTTTTAAAAGCAAGCAAATAGGGCCTGTCTGCCAATCATTGCAGTGAATAATATCCGGTTTAAATCCGATTCTTGGCAGCATGTCCAAAACCGCTTTACAAAAAAAAGCAAATCTTTCGTGATCGTCATTATAACCGTATAAACCATCCCTATCAAAATAATTGTCATTTCCTATAAAATAAACAGGCACTGAAGAATCATATTCATAAATATGGGCAAACTGCTTTCTCCACTCCAAATAAACGGGAAATTCCGCAACAATCTCACTGTCATTTAAATACTGCTGAAGTACACATTTATATTTTGGTATGGCTACTCTTACATCGGCACCTAATTTTTTTAAAGCATAGGGAAGGGCTCCTGCTACATCTCCAAGTCCTCCGGTCTTAGCAAAGGGTATTGCTTCCGAAGAAACGAACAGTATTTTTAGATCATTTTGACTCATTTCAATCATCCCCCCACGTAATACTTTTTTTACTATTATATCATATTGCCATTATTCTGGATAGAAAAAAAGACGACAGAATCGTCAAAAAATTAACAAATATGTTTAAAAAAAGATCAAAAAATATATGTACTGACTTCTTAGAAAAAAATATTCAGTAAGTATAGAAGTATCATCCCCGGTATTCCAAGTACAGCAATAACAAATATGGTTGCCCAATTAATCCCTACATACCATCCAAAAGGAGATAGCAAGAAATTAAAAACCAGTAGTCCTAAAACTCCTCCTATACCCTGGATCAGGGTTCTTAGCAAGATCTTCAAAGGTTTCGTGAAAACCATAAAGGTAAGAATCACCAAACCTGCTATGATTAAAAATATTAACAGATCATCACTTGTCACTTAAATCCTCCTTGCTTTGACATGATTCCCTATAAAGCTTATAAAGATCTTCTAACTTTTAACTGCCACGTTCTCTTTTTCTTTCATCTTATTGAGATAGTATTTATATCTCGTCTGGAGTGCTTTCATTTCGTAGATACAGCTGTCGATCAAATCTTTTTCCGTCGTATTTTCGAAAGCATTGAATACCAGGTCTATTTGCCTTTTGGTTTTTAGCAGCTCTTCTTTAAGCTCGTCTTCTTCTGTAATATGGCATGTCTGTCTTGTCTTAAATTTGAATGGAAAAAAACCTTTTTTGGATATTTCAATAATCGAATTCAAACTATTTGCCCCCTTAAGATTTTCTTTACTTATTATAAGTATAGTCTGATATATTGGGGTTTATTCATAGCTTGGCATATAAAAAAGCACCTATTTATATAAATAGGTGCTTTTTTGATACAGTATAAGCAATTATTCTGTTTTTGCCATTGCTTGATAAGCTTCAAATCTTTCTTTTGCATCTTTTTCTGCCTGATCAAACAATTTTTCAGCAAGTTCTGGGAATGTTCTGGTAAGAGATGAGTATCTTACTTCTCCCAGGATGTATTCTTTGTAATCTGCTGTTGGTGCTTTAGAATCTAAGATAAATGGATTCTTGCCTTCTTCTTTAAGCAATGGGTTGTATCTGTATAAATGCCAGTATCCAGCTTCTACAGCTTTCTTGCTTTCTAATTGAGCACAGCCCATTCCGCCTTTGATACCATGGTTAATACATGGTGCATAAGCGATGATTAATGATGGTCCTGGATAGCTTTCCGCTTCTTTTAATGCTTTGATCAGTTGATTTTGGTTTGCACCCATAGCTACTTGAGCTACGTATACATATCCATAGGACATCATCATTCTTCCAAGATCTTTCTTTCTGATTGGTTTACCGGAAGCTGCGAATTTAGCTACGGAACCTGTTGGAGTAGCTTTGGAAGATTGTCCGCCGGTGTTGGAGTAAACTTCTGTATCGAATACAAGAACGTTTACATCTTCTCCGGAAGCAAGTACATGGTCTAAGCCGCCGAATCCGATATCATAAGCCCATCCGTCTCCTCCGAAGATCCATTGAGATTTCTTAACAAGGAATTCTTTCTTTTCAAGCATTTCTTCAAAGATTTCTTTTGCTCTTGCGTTGTCTCCAGCATATGCTTCCAACAGTGGTACCAATGTTGCTGTTGCTTTCTTAGAAGCATCTCCATTAAGCATATTGTCTACCCAATCTTTAAGAGCAGCTTTGATCTCTTCAGGAATATCTAAATCTATTGCTTCTACTGCAATATCTTTTAATCTTTCTCTGATTTGTTTTACAGCGATATACATACCGAATCCATATTCTGCATTGTCTTCGAATAAGGAGTTTGCCCAAGCTGGTCCATGTCCTTTTTCATTGGTTGTGTATGGGGTGGATGGTGCACTGCCAGCCCAAATGGAAGAACATCCTGTAGCGTTGGCAATGTACATTCTGTCTCCGAATAATTGAGTTACAAGTTTAGCATATGGAGTTTCTCCACATCCTGCACAAGCACCGGAGAACTCAAGCAATGGTTGTTCGAATTGGCTTCCTTTTACGGTGTCAACAGCCAATGGGTTTTCTTTCTTAGAAAGAGTCATTGCATATTCCCAATTTTCGATTTCTTTGGTTTGTGTTTCTAAAGGCTTCATAACTAATGCTTTATTCTTAGCTGGACATACTTGTGCACAGTTTCCGCATCCAGTACAGTCTAAAGTGGATACTTGAATCTTGTACGCGTAGTTTTCTAAACCTTTACCAATTGCTTTCTTTGTAACGAATCCTTCAGGCGCATTCTTTACTTCTTCTTCATTGAGTAAGAATGGACGAATTGCAGCATGAGGACATACATAAGAACATTGGTTACATTGGATACAATTTTCTACTTGCCATTCTGGTACATCTACTGCAATACCTCTCTTTTCGTATTTGGCAGTACCTTGTGGGAATGTACCGTCTTCTCTTCCTACGAAAGCACTAACAGGAAGGTTGTTTCCTTCTTGTCTGTTCATTGGTTCAAGGATATTCTTAATGAATTCAGGTACATCTTTGGTTGCAGCTGCTTCTTCATCTGCACTAGCTTGTGCCCAATGAGCAGGTACTTTAACTTCTTTAACTTTTTCGATTCCCTGATCAACAGCAGCAAAGTTCATGTTTACGATGTTTTCACCTTTTTTGCCATAGGAAGCTACAATAGCATCTTTCATGAATTTAACAGCATCTTCAATTGGAATAATGTTGGCAAGTTTAAAGAAAGCTGCTTGTAAAACTGTATTAACACGGTTTCCAAGACCGATTTCTTTAGCAATGGTAACCCCGTCAATGGTGTATAATTTAATATTTCTTTCTGCAATAATCTTTTTCATTTTTGCAGGAAGTTTTTGTTCTAACTCTTCAAGATCCCATCCGCAGTTTAATAAGAATGTTCCGCCTTCTTTTAAGTCGGATACCATATCGTATTTATCTACATAGGATGGGTTATGGCAAGCAACAAAGTTTGCTTTTTTGATTAAGTATGTAGATCTGATTGGCTCTTTTCCGAAACGAAGGTGAGAAATAGTAACCCCACCGGATTTCTTGGAGTCATATTCAAAGTATGCTTGTGCATACATGTCTGTATGGTCTCCGATAATCTTGATAGAGTTTTTGTTTGCACCTACTGTTCCGTCGGAACCAAGTCCCCAGAACTTGCAGCTGATTGTATCTTTTCCTGTTACGTCTAATTCTTCTCCTGTTGGAAGAGATTTGAATGTAACGTCATCTACGATACCGATTGTAAAGTGGTTCTTTGGTTCGTCTGCTTTAAGGTTTTCAAATACTGCTACAATTTGTGCAGGTGTTGTATCCTTAGAACCTAATCCATAACGTCCGCCAACGATCACTGGACGATCCGCTTTATCAACGAAAGCAGAGCATACATCAAGGTATAATGGTTCTCCAATAGCACCTGGTTCTTTTGTTCTATCTAATACAGCAATCTTCTTAACAGTTGCTGGTATTTGTTTTAAGAAATGTTCAATGGAGAATGGTCTATAAAGACGTACTTTTACAAGACCTACTTTTTCTCCTTTGCTGTTTAAGTAGTCTACTGTTTCTTCGATCGCATCCACTGCAGATCCCATAGCAACAATTACTCTGTCTGCATCTGGTGCTCCATAGTAGTTAAATAATCCATAATTTCTTCCTGTGATTTTGTTGATTTCATTCATGTATTCTTCAACGATAGCAGGTACTCTGTCATAGAACGGATTACATGCTTCTCTAGCCTGGAAGAAGATATCTGGGTTTTGAGCTGTACCACGAAGTACAGGATGTTCTGGATTTAAAGCATTCTTTCTGAATTGCTTTACAGCATCCATATCGATTAATTTCTTGTAATCTTCATAATCGATCACTTCAACTTTTTGAATTTCATGGGATGTTCTGAATCCATCAAAGAAATGCAGGAATGGCACTCTGGATTTAATAGCACTTAAGTGTGCCACAGAACCTAAGTCAATTACTTCTTGTACATTTGTAGATGCAAGAAGCGCAAATCCTGTTTGGCGGCATGCCATAACGTCGGAATGATCTCCAAAGATGGAAAGTGCATGGCTTGCTACCGCACGGGCACTTACATGGATTACTCCAGGAAGTAATTCCCCTGCTACTTTGTACATATTAGGAATCATGAGCAATAATCCCTGAGATGCTGTGAATGTAGTGGTCAACGCACCCGCTGCCAAAGAACCATGGAAAGTTCCTGCTGCTCCTGCTTCGGATTGCATTTCAACAACTTTTACTGTTTGTCCAAAAATATTCTTTTTGCCATTTGCAGCCCATTCATCCACATGTTCAGCCATGGTTGATGATGGTGTGATCGGATAGATACCAGCAACTTCTGTAAATGCATAAGCAACATGAGCCGCTGCGGTATTTCCATCCATTGTCTTCATTATTTTTGACATCTTATTTCCCCCTTACGATGAAAAAAATATTTTTACATACAATGGTATACAAAATATTGCATACTCTTATTATAGCACAGAATTAACATTAGTGAATAGTATTTTAATTTTTTTAGCCTAAAATGACGGAAAAAAACCGATAAACCCTTTCGGCTTATCGGTTTTGATTTAAGCTTTAAATCCTCTGTTGGCATTTTCCATTATAGATTCGTTTAAACTACCCTTTCCGTAGGTAAGTCCAGCATAAATCTGCTGTGCGTTCTCAATAACAGGACCTGCTACTTCTTCAGAAGCTACGGCCTCTTTCCAGCCTATTAAAAGGGTGTTTAAAAGTTTCTTCGCCTCTTCTAAGGGCTCTTCTTTTAAAGTAATATAGCTTTTAATGATCATTTTATTAATATATAGATATAGTCCCATTAAATCCAATGAGATACTATAGGATAAATCTAAGGATTCCATTAATTCTCTTAATAATTTCTGAGCCTTATCAATAGTCCTTTTGAATTTTTTCTCATCTTTTACCGCAAGTTGTTTTTGCGCTTCTTCTAGGGTTTCTATTATTAGTTCATAGGTGATCACAATAAGCTGACCCGGTGTAGCATTCACAATCTGTGCGGTTCTGTTTTCAATCATAGATTATCCCCTTAGCCTTGAAGTAGTTGTAAAATCTGCTGTGGTCTTTGATTTGCCTGAGCAAGCATAGCCATTCCGGCTTGAGAGATCACATTCTTTTGAGTGTATTCAGACATTTCTTCTGCCATGTCCGCATCCTGGATTCTGGACAGGGACGCTGTCATGTTTTCTGCAGCTACATCCAGGTTGGCTACGGTATGTTCAAGGCGGTTTTGATATGCCCCCAGTTTAGAACGTACGGAAGAAATCATATTAATCGCTTCATCTACTACAGTGATTGCCTTTTGTGCTCCATCGGCAGTGGATAAGTTAATCTTGTCAATTCCCAGTGCCTGTGGAGATAAGTTCTGGATACGAATTTCCATGAATTGTCCTTCGTTGGCACCAATTTGTAAATCCAGCGGACCAGCATCCAGTACTTTTACATTCACAGACTGTCCTGCTGCTCCCTGTTTTGCTTCGAATTTCATCTCAAAGCCGTCAATATCCGTAACCGTAACAACATTCCCTTTTGTCGCAACCGTTGCTGTCGCTGAAAAACCACCTGTAGCCGGACTAATAGTAGCTACTGCATCTGCTCCAGATACCTTTTCAGTTTGAAGGCCTAAAGCTGCTAATAATTTACTATTTGTCGCATTAATATCGATTGAGTATTCTGCGCCATATTCTTTAGCTTCCAGTTTCAGGAACATTCCATCGCCAAACTTTGTGGCAGCCCCATAGGTTGGTGGATTAGTAGTATCATCATATGAAACATGGGCTGTGATATTAACCCCTACTGTTTCACATAAAGTTCTTAATTTATTAAATACTTCATCTGCTGTATCGCCCACTTCAATCTTTACTTCTTCCCCGTTAATATTAATTGTACCTGCATTTACAGCAGTAATAGGGAATGAACCAAAATTAACTGCTCCGTTAGTAGTCGCAATAGCTTTTGCAGCATCGTTTTGAATATTAAGTGTGTAAGTTCCTGGCTGTACTGTATCACTTAAAGATATAATAGTTGCCACAGTTTCATCATCCGGGAATGCTCTTCTGTCGATTTCACCATTTAATAATTTTCTTTCATTGAATTCGATATGATCAGAAATTCTTTGAATTTCATCCTGAAGTTGTTTTACTTCATCCTGAACGGCTTTTCTGTCAGTGGCATCATAGGTTCCATTGGATACCTGAACCGCCAGTTCTCTGATTCTTTGAAGCATAGCATGGACTTCGTTCAGTGCCCCTTCTGCAGTCTGAATAAGAGAAATACCGTCCATGGCATTTCTGTTGGCTTGCTTTAACCCTCTTACCTGGGTATCCATCTTTTGAGCAATAGCCAGCCCTGCCGCATCATCGGCAGCACGGTTGATTCTAAGACCGGAAGACAGTCTCTCCATGGTCTTGTCCATCACAGTATTTGTTTTGTTTAATTGATGAAGTGCTCTAAGAGCTGGTATATTATGATTAATTTTCAATGAGAACACCTACCTTTTATTTATTTTCTCTACATTAATTATCGACTTATTATTTAAATCCTTTAGCATTTTTTCTTCATTTGCTTTTTGCCTGTCCATACTGTCAATAAAAGAAACCATTTCAAAAGCTACTTTTAATAGTGCCGGCGGGATTTTTTTGTCTTCTTTTTTCTCCATAGCCCTCTCCTAAATAATGATTTCGAATCCTGAATCCAAATGTTTCTTTAAAGGTATAAGCAAAGGATTCTTCTCCATATTTTCATTTGGCTCATCTTCTTGTATTTGTCCTTTTACCACCTTGTAGCCAATTTCTTCGATGGATTTTCTTAAAAGGCTTTCATGGGATCTTAGATAATCGGTGATTTCTTTTGACTCACCGCTTATTTTAAAGTCGACATTCTTCTCATCCATGTGAATATACATGCGGATGGTACCTATGTGTTCTGTACCCATGGATATAAATGCACTGATGCCGTCTTTTTGTGATTGCTTCTCGTGCTTTCTGTCCTTCATGACATAGATATTCATATTGGTAATTTTATTATTGATGACAACAGGAATTTGGTAAAAACCCTCCTGTTTTTGAATCTGCTTTTGAATATCCATGATTTTTTCAATAGTGTTACCCGTCTTCCATGCATTCTGTTTTTGTTCTGAGGAGGAGTGAAGGAATTCTTCTTTGATTTCCTGTACTTTTTCTTTAACTTCATCCAAGACTTCTTCTACTTCTTTTTCATCCTTCATGTCATTTATGGCTTCTCTTATGATGGTATGAATGTCTTCTTCTCCTCTGGCTTCCCTGATAATATGGCTGAATTTTTCTAAGTGCTCTCCAAATTCAAAGGGATTTTCAAACATGGAAGATACTATTTGCAAGTTTTTAATGTTCATTGGAATTTGATTTTTCTCCATGAAAAATAGTGTGGCTTGTTTCACTTTTTTAAGGCTTTCTAAAGTATTCAGGAATTCCTTTACCTCTTCATCTTTAACAGATGAAGTAAGTGGTGTACTGTCTTCTAAGCTTTTTGGTTCAAATGATTTATGATTCAATGCTTCTTTTACATATTCTCTGTAAATTGATTCTATGTCTTCTTCTAAGAAATCAGGATGACTGCTTAACCACCCTTTTAATTGATCGGGCGATGCAAGCTTAGCAAAATCTTTGATAATTCTTTCAAGGTATTCAGTTTTCATGGTTTCGCTGGGGGCGCTTAAATCAAGATTTTGTCTTGCAATGCTGATCTCATGATCGATGGCTTTTAAATCCTGTATGTTTTGGTTCGTCACTGCTATATTATTTTGATTTAAAATTTTTGCATAACGCATATTTTCCCTGACAGGTTCCATACCTGCTTCTTTTAGCGCAAGCCTTATTGACTCTTCTTCATTTTCTGTCAAGCCGGCTTCCTGATTGATGGATGGATCATTGTTTATGGGTTCATCATTTTGATCGGAGATTAATTCTAAGATCTGTTCTCTGTACAAATCCTTAAGAATCTTAGGATTTATACCTTCTTGATTTTGACTGCTCATCTCCAGATTACCCAGGGCATGATAGATCTTTATAATGTTTTCTCTTTGCTGTGCTGTTAATGAATCGGCTTGATCGATTTGCCCTGTAAATTTATTCAGCGCTTCTTGTAATTCTGGCCCTAACAGGTCTTTTCTTAATCCTTCAGTTTCCTTTATATCATTAATGATTTCCTGTAAGGTTCTTATTCCTTCCTCAGAATTGAGTTGAGGGTTTTCCTGACCAGAGGAAATCTGCACAGCCATTTTTTCCAGCATTGTGATATTGTCCCTGGTCACTTCCATGTTGTTTTGTCTTAAAATTTTTGCATAAAGAATGTTTTCTCTTGTTGGCTTAAGGTTTGCTTCTTTTAGTGCAAGCTTTATTGGTTCTTCCTGGTTTGCATGATCTTTTGAATGGATTTCGATTTCTTGATTATTTTCTTTGTTGTTACCCTTTAGCGCCATTTCTTCGCTATCTGATAATTCTTCTGATATCTGGTCCTTATATAAATCCTCCAGGACTTTAGAGCTTAATAATTCCTGGTTTTTAGTGATTTCTTTTTCGCCAAAGGCTTTTTCCAGCTGAGCTTTAATGCTTTTTTCAGGGAAATTGAGCTCTTTTACAACTCCAAATGCATCATCGATAGACACATCCATATCTTGCCTTTTCCCTCCGGTTCTGGCAAGATATTTTGCCCCTTCCATAAGGTTATTTAGCGTAAAATTCATATTGTTTTTCATCAGCCAGCCTATGACTTTGCCATTGGTTTTTTCAATGGTATGAAGCATACGGTATATTGCGATCATACCTTCTCTTTCTTCCTCTGTCAGGACTTTTTCTTGGTCCAATTCCAATATGAACTCACTGAGTTTATCCCGGACATCAGAACCCAACAGCTCTTCAAAATGGTTGATGTACTCTATAACCTCATCTATGGGAATTTGATCCGGCCTAAAGCCCTCTTTGATCATCTCTGCTGCAATAGCAGGATGAAGGTTGGCCCCAACATAGGTTACTTTTTCATCCAGAAGTTTTAGTTGAAGGATGTTTTCCTCTGTGACATCTATATTATTTTGAATCAATATTCTTGCACATCTTATGTTTTCTTTGGTCGGCTCTATTTCTTGAGCCCGAAGCAAATCCTCTATTTGCCCTTCAACTTTTCTGATGGTATCTCCAAATCTTTGCTCTGGTCTGGTCTGCATTTCTTCATAGGCAGATACTGCTGCTTCAGCTTTAAAGGGCTCGATTATTTCTCCGCTTATTTGTTCTTTGTACAAATCATCAATAATAAAGTTAATCTCTTTTTTGATCACCTTTGGAAGTACTCTTTCATCCAAGTCTTTGACAACTTCCAGCTTTTTATAGAGAGCTTCCATCTGTTCTATATTTTCTTCTGAAGGCTCTGCCCCTGCTTTTTTAAGACAATCACCGTAATATTCTTTTTCTAAAGCTTTGAGCTCTTCAACCACCTCTTGCAGAGGCGCCGTATCAATTTGAATTTTTTGATTGAGCTTGATGGCTGCTTCCAGAGTCATTTTTAAACGTATTTCTTCTATCTGCCTTTTAGCTGTAATAAAGCTGGGGCTAGTTTCTACAGCATCTTTTTCTGATTTTGCTTCATTTTTTTGTTCAGCTTGTGCAGCTTTTTCTTCTCTAAGGTTCTTAATATTGATAGGGATATTTTCCCTGATGACTTTTTTAATCGTTTCGTCATCTATTTCTTTTATATCTTGAACAATTTGATGAATTTCTTCGTAGGTTAAAGGATTTTCTACGGAACGAATTTGCTCTGTCAGTTCAATGGTTCCCGGATTTTTATTCTCTTTTAAGAGCCTTGTACTTTGATCCAGCACTTCTTCATCGTTGATCTTATTGATTTGCTCTTTTAATGTAACAATGGTCTGCACTCTTTCCGGATCCACTTCTATATGATTTTTTATCAGGATTTTTGCAGCTTCTATATATTCATCCTCAGCGGGAATCTTCTGGCTTTTTAAAAGAGATATGATTTCTTCTCTGGTGAATTCATAATCCATAGGCTCAGGATAAATTCCCGCATCTTCATAAGGAGATTTGGGCTTTGCTGCTGATTCTGCTTTTCCTGATGAAAAAATGGATGTGTACAAATTATTAAGAGTTGCCGGTAAATCTCTTTTAACAAATTGTGCAATGGCCTGGTCATCCATTGCTTTTACAGCTTCTATTTTCTCTTGTACTAAGATCAGAGAATCTATATTTTTCTTAGTAACAGGCAAATCGTTTTCAAGTAATGCTTTGACTGCTTTTTTGATATTTTCTTCTTCGTGATCGATATGCTTTTTTAATTCTTCTTCTATTTCTTTATCTGAAACTTTCTGTTTAGTTTTTGCACTTTTTGACAGAAATCGGGTGATCACATCAAGGGATATTTTCTCAACATCGTAAGGACTTTCAAGAAGCTCTTTGGCTTCTTCCTTGGTCATGGTGTTGATCAGTTGATCGATTTGCTTTTTTGCCTGAATCACTTGCTCGAAAGTTTCTTTTTCCACTGTGATGCCGTTTTCTATCATCTTCTGGGCAATTTCTATATTTTGATCCGATATGGGAATGGATTCTTTTCTTAGTATAGACTTTATTCTGTCATACTGCCTGATTGGACGTACTGCTTCCTCTTCTAATGGCTTTAGGCGAATTTCCCCCTCGGAAATACTTTCTATCTCAAGTTTAAGTGTATCTCCTGCTTCGCCCAGCTTTTGGCTAACTTTTACCTGCAGACGATTGCCTTCTACTTCTATTACCGCAGCATTTTCTTCGCTGGAAATAATCTTTCCTTCTAAGATATCTCCCTGCTTCCAATCCAGCGATATAGAGGTACTAACATCTATGTCATTTTGTCTAATCACTAAATCTCTGGCCTGTATTGAATTGATCATAGCATCCTCTCCTGCTTATTTACTACTTTACATTTCGGCTGATTGCTTAAAAATATTTAGGTTAAGAAAAAGGCAAGAAAAAACATCTGCTTATGCAGATGCATTACCAAGGGTTTGAATATATGAAATGATGGGCTCAATGGTCTTTTGATCCGTAAAGTCCACTTTGCTTCCAAAAGTCTCTAACACTCCTCTGTCCTCATCCGTCATTTCCTCTGGCTTTTTCCTGGATATTATGGACTTTAGCATACTCATCATAATCTTATGGATAAAGTTAAGTTTTTTATAATCAATGCCTCCCCGAAGATGAAAGATCTTGATCTTGTTTAGGATTTCTTGGGTAAAATTTTTTTCTAAGATAGGCTTAAATTTTTCTTTTTCATCCGTTGAGGATAAGCCTACAGTAAAAACAATGATCTGTTTATCTTTTATGCGCTGAAAATTTTTAGTAATAAGGGAAACACCATTAATACCGCTGGCATATAATCCTCCCCCGAAAACTATGGTATCGTAGGATAATAAGCTTTCAGGTTTAATCTTAGAACATTCATACAGGTCACAGTTTAATGCATTGGCAATCCATTCTGCATATTTCTTTGTACTGCCATATTTTGATTTGTATAGCACAACCGCTTTACTCATGTTCATCCCCCTCAATGTAAAATATTAAATAATATTACATTCCTCTGCTGCCGGTTTTAGTGTTATAAGCTATTTTAACAATTTTTTGAATAAAAGAAAAGCATAGCTTATAGCATATGCTTTTCTTTAGCATGTATGATTCAAAATTAAAATAAATGGATGTTGTCATTGCTCTCTAAAAATCTTTCTATTTCATCCGCTGTTGCAAACTTCAATACTTGTTCTGCAACAGCCTTCATTTCTTCCCTGGAATGCTGCCTGATCATCCATTTTACTTCCAGAACTGAAGCAGGATTCATGCTAAATTCATCCAGACCCATACCTATTAATACAGGTACCAATTTAGGATCGGATGCTGCTTCACCACACATACCAACCCAAACATTTTCTTTATGGGCTGCATCAATAATATTTTTAATGCTTCTTAATACGGATGGGTTGTATGGACTGTATAAATGGGATACATGGGGATTTAAACGGTCTACAGCAAGGGTATACTGTATGAGGTCATTGGTTCCAATACTAAAGAAGTCAACATGTTTTGCAAATAAATCTGCGAGTAAGGCAGCAGAAGGAGTTTCCATCATCATGCCTACTTCCATTTTTTCATTGAATGCAATACCTTCATTTCGGAGAGACTCTTTCACTTCCTCTAAAATCTGTTTTGCCTGAACCAATTCATCAAATATTGATATCATAGGAAACATCATTTTAATATTTCCAAATGCACTGGCTCTTAAAATAGCCCTTAACTGTGTCTTAAATAAATCGATGCGTTCAAGACAAAATCTAATGGCACGGCAGCCTAAGAAAGGATTCATTTCTTTTGGAAAGTCTAGATAACTTAACTCTTTGTCCCCACCAATGTCAAAAGTTCTGATGACCACAGGTTTTTCTTTCATTTTCTGAGCAACCGTCTTGTAAGCATCAAACTGTTCTTCTTCTGATGGGAAATCATTTCTGTTCATGTATAAGAATTCTGATCTAAACAGTCCTATGCCATCTGCATTTTTTTCTATCACACGATCAACATCAGCCGGACTTCCGATATTGCAAGCAACTTCCAGTCGAATGTTGTCTTTTGTAATGGCTTCACTGTTCTTTAACTGTTCAAACAGCTGAATGCGCTGTTCATATCTTTCTTTCTTTTCTTTGAAATGCTTTATTGTTTTTTCATCAGGATGAATATAGACTTTTCCTTCTGAACCGTCAAAAGCAACCATATCCCCATGCTTTACTTGCGAAGTGATGCCACTAAGGCCTGCAACGGCTGGAATTTCTAAAGATCTGGCTATAATGGCAGAGTGAGAAGTCTTGCCGCCTTCTTCTGTAATAAAGCCAATCACTTTATCTTTATCCATCTGTGCTGTATCAGAAGGTGTTAAATCCTTTGCTACAACCACAGCCGGTTCTTTAAGAAGTACAAGGCTATGATCCTCAATGCCTGATAAATTCCTTAGCATTCTTAGCGTAACATCTCTGATATCCAATGCTCTTTCTTTTAGATATTCGTTATCCATTTCTTCAAAAAGTTTAATAAATTCATCCGTAACTTCTTTTAATGCCCATTCGACATTTTTGAATTCTGTACGAATTTTCTCATTTACTTTTTCAATCAGTTCTTCATCTTCTAAAATCATGGTATGGGCAGCAAAAACCTGCGCTTCATGTTTTCCTACTTTTTTTAAAGCGTATTCGTACAGCTCCTGTAATTGCTGTTTACTTTTTTCTATGGCATCTTTAAATCTTTTTATTTCCTCTTCTGGATTCTGTATTGTTTCGTTTTTAATCTCAATGGCAATATCTTCTTTTAGAAATACTCTGCCTATAGCAATTCCGGGTGATACTCCAACTCCCTTAAGAAAGTCCATCCGTATCCCCCTTATTCGCCAAATTTGCTTTCTACAAGCTTTTTAAGTTCTTCTACAGCTAAATCCTCATCTTCTCCCTCTGCTGTAATCAATAATGTATCTCCTTTGGCTGCACCCATGCTCAGTACGGATAAAATGCTTTTAGGGTTATACTCTTTATCCTTATTTCCATTCTTGTATACTTTAATGTCTGATTTGAATTTAAAAGCAGTTTTTGCAAAAATACTTGCAGGTCTTGCATGTAAACCTTCCTCATTCATCAATGTTACTTCTACTTGCTTCATATTAAATCCTCCTTTATTTTTTTTAATGCTTTTGTAGTATTTACAATAATCTAAAAGGTTATAAAACCAGAAGTTCAAATTCTACTCGATCTTTCCAGAACTCAATCTGATCTTTTGTACCCATCTGGGTTCCTTCATTCGTAATACTGGCTGTAGCTGCTGCCACCGCCAGTTTGATAGCTTCTTTAAGGGATGCATTTTTTTGAATGGCGTAGGCAAGGGCTGCAACCATTGAGTCTCCAGCTCCTACCGTGCTTTTTACCTCTACAGGTATTGCTTTTGCAAAATATATTTTATCCTTTGTAATAAAAGCGCATCCATGGCCTCCCATAGACAATGCAATAATTTCTATGTCATAATCCAACAAATTCTTAGCGAATCGTATGGCTTCTTCCCTGGTTTCAAATTTTTTGTTATAAAGCATTTCCAGCTCATGGATATTAGGTTTGATGAGATATGGTCCAGCTTCAATGCCTTTTTTAAGCAGTTCTCCATCTGCATCCAAAATGGTCTTTATACCTTTTGCCTTCACTTTTTTAATCCAGCGCCCATATATATCTTTCCCAACGTTACTAGGTATACTGCCCGAAAAAACTACAACCCCATCTTCCGTTGCATATTTAAAGATTTTTTCTTCTATCTGGTCCAGTGCTTCTTGGGAAAGCGGAGTGCCTGGTTCATTGATATCCGTATACGTTTTTAAAGAAATATCTACTATTTTTGTATTGGTTCTTGTATTGCCTTCTGTATGCACAAAATCATGAGGTGTACCCAGTTCATCCAATTGTTTTTCAATAAAGTCTCCCACTGCACCGGCCACTGCACCGACAGCGATTGTCTCTCCGCCTAGACTATGTATAAGCTTGGATACATTGATGCCTTTGCCCCCTGCATCTTCTCTGACAGATAACACTCTGTTCACTTCAGAAATGCGAAAAGTATCTATCTGAATGGTTTTGTCTAATGCAGGATTTAATGTAACGGTTACAATCATAGATTTCACTCCTCATTGTCGTGTAAGTACCTTATAAACGAATTCTGCATCAGCTGTATTTTTCATCTGCTCTACGATCTTCTCGTCTTCTATAATGGCTGCGAGATTTGACAAAATGCTTAAATGCTCATCGTCAGTTCCTGCAAGGCCAACAACTAAATAAGCTTTTTCAGTTCCAAAATCTACTCCCTCTGGGAACTGTAAAATGGAAATGCCTGTTTGCTTTATTTCTTTCTTTGCTTCTCCAACTCCATGGGGGATAGCTACTCCATTGCCGATATAGGTCGATAAATCTTCTTCTCTTTGAAGCATCGCATCGATGTAATTTTCTGTTACATATCCGCTATCCGCTAAAACTCTTCCTGCCATTTTAATTGCATCTTTCTTGCCTACAGAAGGCAGCCCTAGCTTTATATTGTTCATTTTAAGTACAGGAAGTTTAAGACATTCAGCTCCATTCTGTATAGGTTCGTCAGCAGATAATTCCATAAAACCCCCCCTTAATTAATATTTAAACTCTTTTGCAAATAAAATCGCTCCAGGATTTCACTTAGTTCGCCATAAATCTCGTGTTCTAATTTTTCCCTGATTAGATAAGTAAATCTTGAGTTTTCCATTAATTCTTTTGTGATTTCACTTAAAACATCAAGACCCTCTTGTTCTGTTTTTTTCGGCGCCAGCATAACAGATATAATGGCTACAGGTTTATTATTACCATCTAGATCCTTAATATAAAAAATATTATTGGGACGTATAATCCAAAAATATAAGGAATCCACTGCAGCACTCAGGCAGTGAAGAAGCATAATCTCTTTCTGTTCTAATAAAGTTGAGCCTTGTTTTTCACGATGGATCAGATCATCTATGAGCATTTTGCGTGCCTGTTCGCCTTCCACCACTTGACTTGTAACAAATGCGATGGCTTCATCTACATTTTTAATGCTTACATCCCGTAAAAGTCGAAAATGATCTAATACTTGTATGATTTTTCTGTTATAGATATTGAGAATTTCAAGTTTTTCTTTCAGGGACATGGTTTTTTGCTTAAAATATGTTCCATTTTGATTTTCTTGCCGGTTTGCCAAAAACTTTTCCAGTTCTTCTTTGTTCTTCTCATTAAAAAGCGGGTTAACCACAACAACGGGTAAACTGCATTGGGGAATGGGTACTGTAGATACGATAAGCTCAACATCTCTGCTTTTAAGCATCTCACTGTCAATATTCAGGGTAGAAATGCAATCCACTATATGAATATAAGGAAATTCCTTTTCTATCCTGCTGGATAACATCCTTGATGCCCCAATTCCACTGGAACAGGCAACAACTATACGATGGTGTATAGCACTGCGTTCTTTTTTTCTATGCTCCATTGCAGCTCCAAAGTGCATTGCAATGTATGCGATTTCTTCTTCAGGTACATGGATGGCTTCATACTTTTCCATTACTTTCGCACATTCCCCTGCAACTTTAAAAAGCTGGGGATATGATTTTTTTATTTCTTGCAACAATGGATTTCTGATGTCTAAATTCATTTTCATCCTGTTGATTGCCGGTCCCAAATGTCGTACAAGCCCAACAAGAAGCTTTTCATTCTGTTCTAAATAATAGCCCAGGCCAATTTCGGCAATACGAATCATTTCTTTGGCCATTTTAATTAATTTAAAATCTTCTATCATAGAACTTTCAGTGCCAAATAGTGTGTCTTTGCCTCCGCAGCCTTTTACATGCATGGTTATATCAATAATTTCAGGCTCTGAAAATTCTATACTCAATTTGCTTCCTAAAGAATGAACAAGCTCTGAAACGATTTTGAATTCCTTTGTTGCTTTGATCTGTTGCAGTATTTTATACTCGAACGTAATCTTTCCGTGGTTTTTTATTCTTCTGATTGCGATTGCCATATGCACAAGCAATGCACAGTATGCATCGTCTGCCAATTGGTAACCTAGTTGCTTTTGGATCTCTGTAATCAATTCATCCAACCATTTAATCGTATTAAGATCCATAAATCCCAGAATTTTATCTTGTATCGTAGGCTCTGTATGATCCATAACTTTAACGGTCTGCCGTATGTTGCTTCTAATGAAGTTTAATATATAAGATTCATCTATATATTCATAAATTAAAGCTTTACAGGCCCGGCGAATATCTTTTTCTTCACCTTCAACATAGATTCCCAGCCCTCTTTTTTTGACAATCCGAAGGCTGAATTTCTCTAACCACTCTTCGACTTTCTCCAAATCGCTTCTTACTGTGCCCTCTGTAATGTCAAAGATATGAGCAAAGTAATACATCTTTATGATTTTTGCGTTCAGCAATAATTCACTTAATATAAGGGGTTGCCGTTCTTCTGCCAAAAATACTTTCTCTACTTTTTGGCTTTCAAGAATTTCCAAGATATGTTTCTTCTGTTTTTCATCAACTTTCAGCCGGATACCAGTCCCTTTTTTCTTGTCTAATTTATACCCATTGACTTTAAGCCATTGCTCCACATCGTCAAGTTCTCGCAATATGGTCCTTGAACTTACCTCCAACTGCCTGGCAATGGATTCAATCGTAATATAATTGGATTTTTCACATAATATACGAATGATTTTACTTACTCGGGGACTGATATACATTTAAAACGCCTCCTAAGGTTTTAACCTTTCAAACGATTTACCAAAAGATCATATTGGGGATCATTGATAAAGTTTTTTATGGAAATATGTTCAGCGTTGGGTGCCATGTTCCTGGCTTGTGGTGTGAATTTTTCATGACTAATAATGATCTGGGCATCTGCCGGAATCTGTTCTATAGGTGTATGAACAACACTAATATCCAGACCTGCTTTTTTAAGCTTATTCCTTAATATCGTTGCTCCTATTACACTGGATGCTATTCCTGCATCACATGCAACAATAATTTGCTTAACGTTTTTTTGCCCAGTCCATTCAGTTAACATAAATATACTTCCTCTCAACTTTTCTTTTACTGACCATCGACGTATCCTCGCTAAAATTGACTGTTTCTTTAATTCAAGTATAGCCGTTTTATACTGAAAATAACAAGTTAAAGATGCGTTATTATGTCACTAGAGAAAGTGACATCATTACATAAACATTCAACTAACTATAGTGTTGTCAGTTAGTCTTGTAATGCAATCATAGCAGTAAATATAAGGTTTTATTATAAAATAGGATATAGGCGAGTATGTATCCTGCCTGAAGATTTTATTGTATAAGAAATCCTTAAGAATTTTCTGTGCAATAAAAAAACATGATCTTATAAGTGTTTTATCTTATAAAACCATGTTGCTTAATGTAGTCCAGAAATAAAACTGTTCAAACTATAAAGTAAAGTCTTAAAAACTTTAAATAAGTTTTTATGTACAGATTTTACAGTTATATATGTTTATATCTGCCTTCAAACTTTTTAATGATAAATTCCCTGAAAGCATTCAGATCCTCTACATCTTTTTTCCTTACCAAGGATGCCTGGTTTCCCGTTAAATAGAAAATAAAATAATCTTTTGTTTCCATTAAAGCAAAAAATTGATCATACTTTAGCTCGCCAGTGGATTTAAGTCCCTCATTCTCTATAACCAGTCTGTCTTCATAAAATTTTAAGGTGTTTATGCTATCAAAAGCGCCTGTTTTATCTGTTTTGATGCGCTGTGCATTTTTCCTTTCAACTTTAAATATAACGACGACGATTGCCAGTGCAAACAAAAAGATCCAGCTTATAATAAGTTTTATAAAATTAAACTGGCCATTATCCAGACTCACTATGGTGCTCCCAATCAAAGCAAGGAATGCTATGAAAGGAATGATCGCCTTGTTTCTTCTGAAGGTTGCAATGTACAAAAATTTCCTGTAGTCTTCTTTGGACATCGTTGTATGAATAGTGATTTTAGGTTGTTCCATTTTATCCCTCCTGTGTTAATTATAATGATATCATCCCATTGATCTACATACGCGCAATATCAAATGTATTTGCATTTCTTCAACAGAGTGAGTTTATACTGTTATCTCAATTTGATTTCCCTCTATACCAATTATGCAGCTTTCATAATATCCGTCGCCAGTAATTCTTGGACCACTAATTACTTTATAGCCATCTTTTCTGAGGCGCTCTGTAAGTTCATTAACCTTTTCTATGCTTCCAACACTGAAAGCAATATGAATTAGCCCAGTACGGAACAAAGTTTTATCTATATCCTCCATATTCGGTTTATTCATAATTTCTAATCTTGCCCCATGATCAAATGTTAAAAAATATGATTTAAAATTAGTATTCTTATTATGGTATCCATCATTTGATTTCGCATTGAAGTAAGTGATAAAGAAATCCTTTGTCTTTTCCAAGTCATTTACATACATTGCAACATGTTCAATTCTCATTCTATACCTCCTGTAAATTATATATTTAGTTTTCATTAGATTACAATTGTGCAGTAAATTATAATTAAGTTATACACTAATTATAATATTAATTTCAAGATAATATATATACTGACATCCAACTTGGAGAAAACTAGAGCAAAAAAAACAGGAGAAATTTTAGGATTAAATCTAAAATTTCTCCTGTTCTAAAGAACTTTTTTACGCATTAAAAAACTTTATTACAGTTCCCGTCGTCCTTCCAATGCCCTTGATAGAGTAACTTCATCTACATATTCCAAGTCTCCTCCAACCGGAACACCGTTGGCAATACGGGTCACTTTAATGCCCAGAGGTTTTAAAAGTTTGCTGATATACATTGCAGTGGCTTCTCCCTCTATGTTGGGATTGGTTGCAAGAATGACTTCATTAACCTCAGTATTTTGTATTCTTTCTAAAAGTTCCTGAATTTTTATATCCTTAGGCCCAATACCCAGCATGGGTGAAATGGCGCCATGGAGTATATGATATAAACCCTTATACTCTTTCGTTCTTTCATAGGCTGCCATATCCCTTGGGTCTTCCACAACCATTATGGTTTTTTCATCTCTTTTAGGATCAGAACATATATCACATTTTTCTTTATCCGTTAAGGTATAACATACACTGCAATATTTTATATTTTTTTTTGCCTGAATAATTGCATTGGATAAATTTTCTACATTTTCATCCGGCATATGAATAATATGAAAAGCAAGCCTCTGCGCAGTTTTTGCTCCAATACCCGGAAGGCTGGAGAGAGCTTCTATCAGTTTCACCATGGGATCTCCATAATACCCCATTTAGAAAAGACCTCCTGGTAAATTGATTCCTCCTGTAATTCTTCCCATTTGCTGATTAGCGAGTTCATCCACTTGGCGAAGTCCTTCGTTAACAGCCGCAAGAATTAAATCTTGAAGCATTTCTACATCATCCGGATCAATAACTTCTGGCTTAATGGTAATAGACTGCATTTGCTTCTTGCCGTTAAATACAACTTCTACAGCACCGCCTCCTGCAGTTGCAGTGATTGCTTTTTCTTCCAGCTCCTGCTGCATCTTTTCCATTTCTTTTTGCATCTTTTGAGCTTGTTTTAATAAATTATTCATATTTCCAGGTATTCCACCGCCAAAACTTCTTTTTGCCATCAAAATCCTCCTCTTTACTTCTATATCATATTTATATTATCATGACTACTTAAAAAAATAAATATATTTACCATACTTCCAAATGAATGTTTTGATCCTGGAAAAACTGTATTACTTTTTCGATGTGATCTGTTTCTTCTGATGATTCTTTTACATTTCCATAGATTTCTTTATACTTCTTTTCATATTCTGCAATGGATATGAACTTTACATTCACTTCTTTTTTCAAAGTTTCTTCTATTTTTTCTATTATTGCATTCCCATGGTTCTTTTTTATAGCGTCTATGATCACAGAATCTTTAAACACAATGTAATAAATATCGTCTTCTAAATAACCAGCCTTGGTATCTGTAAGCAGTGCCTGCAGCATCGGATCAAATCCCAGCTTGATATCATTCCACAGATCGACTCCCTTTTTAATATCTTTAGAAACTGCTTTAGGTTTTACAACTTGAGGTTTAGTTTCTGTCAGAGCTTTGAGCTCAGGTTTAACTTCTTCTTTAGTGGCTACCATAAGCCCTTGAGACAGCTTTTGCTCCAACAGCTTAATTCTATCGAGCAAAACATCTCTGGATTCATCCATTATCGGCTGACAGATCTTTATAATGTTCACTTCAAGCAAGATTCTCTTTTGATCCGTATATTTTAATTCATTGGATAACTCTGAAAATATACGAATCCATCTTAACAGTGAAACCCCATCCACTTCTTTTGCCTGTTTCTTTAGAATCTCAACATGTTCTTTGGTCACATCCAGAATACTTTCCGGATTGCTTGTACTTTGTACGATCAGTAAATTTCTAAGATGAGAAATAAAATCCATAACAAATTGGCCAATATCCCGGCCTTTCATCATAATTTGATCAATGAGCTCTATGGCTTTTAAACTATCCTGATGATGCAGTATGGATGTAAATTCAAAGAAAATATCACTATCCACTGCCCCCAGCATATCCAATACATGTTCAAGAGTAATGGATTTTCCATAGTGGAAAGATATACACTGATCCAATATACTTAGGGCATCCCTCATGGATCCTTCTGATAAACGAGCGATATAATGCAGTGCTTTATCTTCAATATCAACATTTTCTTCCTTCATGTATTGCTTTAACCTTAAGGCAATGTCTTCGATAGAGATTCTTCTAAAATCGAATCTTTGGCACCTGGATAAGATGGTGGCAGGAATTTTCTGAGGATCAGTCGTTGCCAATATGAAAATAATATGGGCAGGAGGTTCTTCCAGAGTTTTTAAAAGTGCATTGAATGCTCCCGTAGAAAGCATATGCACTTCGTCAATAATATAGATCTTGTATTTGCCTTCTGTGGGAGAATACTTTACCTCTTCTCTTATCTCCCTGATATTATCCACTCCATTATTGGAAGCTGCGTCTATTTCGATGACATTCATACTTCTTCCTTCATCCATGGCTTTGCACAAACTGCATTGGTTGCAGGGCTGTCCGTCAACAGGTTCTTTGCAATTGACAACCTTGGCAAAAATCTTTGCAGTAGAAGTTTTCCCCGTCCCCCTCGTTCCACAGAAAAGGTATGCATGAGCAATTCGCCCGGATTTAACCTGGTTTTTTAAGGTCGTTACAATATGATCTTGTCCTAATACATCTTCAAAACTTTTAGGTCTCTTTTTTCTGTACAGGGCCATGTAGGACATAGTTACACCTCTTTTTATCCTTTCGCTTTAAGTGTTCGCATTTTTTAATAGTTTATCCTTATATTTTAACATAAAATCCATATTTGGCTAGAAGAAAGAATGAGGGCTTTTTTTATTACATAGGAAATCAAAAAGGATTTCCTATGTATTCCTATGTAACATTAAATAAAAAAACAGATGGCTTGACCATCTGTTTTATATTTATTTATTATTATGATCCGTGCACCTGCCTTCGACAATTCTCCCCAAGCGTTACCTTTGCAGTTAGCTCAAACTAGGCACCCTTACGGCACATAGAGACATTTACTTAGTGCTGCTTCCTTCCGGACCTGACACGGTTCGTAAACTTCTATTGCGTAAGACCCGATTCTCATCGCCACTTACAAAGGGCAGACCTTAAAGAGATAAGGCCTCAGGCAGGCATCACCCCTGCTACAGCGGATTGCAGGTTACAGGGCACCGCTAACTCCCCGGCTAGCACGGAAATCTTATTAACTATATCAAGTGATGCATTACCTAGTATACAGATTTTTAACTCATATGTCAACGTCCATTTATTCCCTTTTTAGGCGCATTTTTGAAAAGAATTCTTTTAAAATGCTGCTACATTCCTCCATACAGACTCCTTCCACAATTTCTACCTGATGATTGAAAGCCTTTTCTTGCAAAATATTAAGAATAGAACCTCCACAGCCTGCCTTGGGATTCCTTGTTCCAAAAACCACTTTATCCATTCTGGCTTGCACAATGGCACCGGCACACATCGGGCAAGGTTCTAAGGTCACATACATGGTACAGCCCTCAAGGCGCCAATCCCCTAAGTAAACTGCCGCTTCCTCTATAGCTTGAATTTCTGCATGGGAGAGAGGATTTTTCTTAGTATTTCTTTGGTTATATCCTCTGCCTATAATTTGGTTATTATAAGTAATAATTGCTCCAATCGGTACTTCATCTAGTTGAAAAGCTTTTTTGGCCAAAAGCAAAGCTTCTTTCATATAGTAGATTTCCAAATCTTCCATGACAAGTCTCCTTCTGTATATAGTACTATTTTGCCATAGAAACTATGAAAATTCAATTGCCTTACAATAAAATTAATGCTAATCTATTAGTATCATCCATTTTTACCAATATATTAATAGCGGGAGGTAGCCTATGAAAACAGATTTTTCTATAGTCCGCAAGGGGTATGACCCACAGCAGGTGGACTCTTACATCTCTACATTGCAAAGCCAAATAGATAACTACAAAGAAAAAGAACAAGCCATCACTCAGGCAATCGTAAGCGCTCAAATGATTTCAGACCAGCTCATATCCGACGCAAAAAAAGAAGCGGAGCAAATAAAAAATGATGCCAAGTGCCGCCTTTCTAAAATGAAAAATATGCTCGATCAAGCAGAAGAAAATTTAAAAGCTTTCCAAAAAGAATACCAAAAATTAGTCTCTAATTATCTTACTCAATTTGATGAAAAAAATATTCATCCTTTAATAGATGAAATCCATTCCATACGGGAGTCGCTTGATTTAAAAGAAGAAAATATAGATGAAAAAAGCTTTGAAGGAACCCAGGCTCAAAATTTGGTGGAAAAAGTAAATACAGAATTCTCTCAAGGCCTATCAAAAGAAGAAATGGATTCTTTATTTGGCAAAATTGAATAAAAAAACAAAGCCCAACATAAATCTATTTATGTCAGGCTTTATTAAAAGCTCGAAAGAGCTTATTTTTTATTAGGAACGATATTTATACCTTCAATATATTTGCCGATGGACGCGTTATTGAGAAAAAGTAAAGGAAATTCTGGTTTACTCTTTCCTTATGAAGATGGAAGGAACTATTTAAAAATCACTCCTAATAAAATTTCATTTAAAAAATTGAAACATAGAAGAAAGCTGCAAGCAAACCTCCAATAATTGGCCCTAATACAGGAACCCAGGCATAACTCCAATCGGAATCACCTTTCCCAGCTATAGGAAGAATCGCATGGGCAATGCGAGGGCCTAAATCTCTGGCTGGATTAATAGCATATCCTGTAGTTCCTCCAAGGGATACGCCAAGGGCTAAAATAACAAGTCCTACCGCAAATGTTCCAAGACCAGAAGCCATTTCAACGGTTCCTAATCCTAAGATAAAAAATACCAATGCAAAAGTACCAACGATTTCAGAAATTAAGTTTGCTCCATAACTTCTAATTGCAGGGCCGGTACAGAAAACACCCAGTTTTGTTCTTTGATCTTCTGTTTCGGCCCAGTGCGGGAGATATTGAATCCAAACAAGTACTGCACCCAGCATTGCACCTAGCATTTGTGCAATGATATAGATCGGTACATCCGCCCAAGAGAAGTTACCAATAGCAGCCAATGCAATAGTCAATGCAGGATTAAAATGCGCTCCGCTAATGCCGCCAAATATTAATGCAGGGATAAATACTGCACAAGCCCAGCCCCAGGTAATTACGATCCAACCAGAGTTTGCGCCTTTAGTCTTTTTGAGTATTACGTTTGCAACTACACCGTCCCCAAGAAGAATAAGACACATGGTCCCTACTAACTCAGCCAGGAAAGCTGACATATCATTACCCCCCAATAATATTTAAATATACCTCTCCATTAATTTGCCCATCCTAAGGATCTCTTTACAGCTTCTCTCCAGCCTTTTAACAGTTCTTTTCTTCTGTTTTCATCCATATTGGGCATAAAGCTTCTTGAAATTGTCCAGTTCTTTTTGATATCTTCTTTATCTTTCCAATAGCCTACTGCAAGGCCTGCCAGATAAGCTGCCCCTAATGCAGTGGTTTCAATTACTTGGGGTCTGTCTACCTGAACACCCAATACATCTGCCTGGAACTGCATTAAGAAGTTATTGGCACAAGCGCCTCCATCCACTTTTAAGGCTTTAAGGGTAATTCCTGAATCTTCTTCCATTGCTTTTAATACATCATTGGTTTGATAAGCCAAGGATTCCAGGGTTGCTCTTACGAGGTGTTCTTTTTTAGCTCCTCTTGTAAGCCCTACAATCGTTCCTCTGGCATATTGATCCCAGTAAGGGGCGCCAAGTCCAACAAAAGCAGGTACTACATACACGCCATTTGTATCTTCAACCGACTTCGCCAGGGCTTCTGAATCTGATGCCTTTTCAATGATTCCCAGTTCATCCCTTAACCATTGAATGGCTGCACCAGCTATAAATATGCTTCCTTCAAGGGCGTATTCAACTTTTCCATCTACTCCCCAGGCAATAGTTGTAAGCAGACCATTCTTTGATGTGACTGCTTTTTCTCCAGTATTCATGAGTAAAAAACAACCTGTTCCATAAGTATTTTTTGCAGTACCTGGATTAAAACATGCCTGGCCAAATAAAGCAGCCTGTTGGTCTCCGGCAGCTCCGGCAATAGGAATTTCTCCTCCAAGGATTTCAGGATCTGTATAACCATATACACAGCTTGACGGTTTTACTTCTGGCAGCATGGAAGATGGGATGTTTAATCTTTCGAGTATTTCCTTATCCCATTCTAAGGTATGGATGTTAAAGAGCATCGTTCTGGATGCGTTAGTATAATCGGTAACATGGACTTTTCCTCTGGTAAAATTCCAAATAAGCCAGGTATCTATATTTCCGAACAGTAAATTGCCTTTTTCTGCTTCTTCTCTTGCTCCTGGCACATTGTCAAGAATCCATTTTACTTTTGTTCCTGAAAAGTATGCATCTACTATAAGGCCTGTTTTTTCTCTTATAATTTTGTCGAAGCCTTCAGCTTTCAGTTCATCACAGAATTCGGAAGTTCTTCTGCACTGCCATACAATTGCATTGTAGATAGGCTCTCCAGTTTTTTTATTCCATACGACAGTTGTTTCTCTTTGGTTCGTAATGCCTATTGCCGCAATGTCTTTGGCTGTAACATTGAGTTTTTGCATAGCCTCCTTCGTAACTTCGATCTGGGTCACTAAAATTTCCATCGGGTCATGCTCAACCCATCCAGCTTTGGGATAAATTTGGGTGAACTCTTTCTGCGACAGACTTTGAATGAATCCCTTCTCGTTAAAAAGAATACATCTGGAACTGGTTGTGCCTTGGTCTAAGGCAATGACATATTTACCCATTGTAAAACCCCCCCTATGTATTAAAAACTTTTATCAAAAGAGCCTTAAGTCTTAAAGACTCTTTTCTTCAAATTCCCAAAGCTCCGAACAAGAAGTAGATATGGCTTTTGCCCCCGCATTCAGTGCAGCTATAGCATCTTTTTTACTTTTTATAAGCCCCCCTGCTATAATTGGCTGAGTGATTTCTTTTCCCAGAGTTTCTATGGCTTTGGCCGCAATACCAGGAAGCACTTCAACCGCATCTGGAGAAAAAGTATGGACACTTTTTATTCCCGTATCAAAAGAAAGCGTATCCAGCATAAATATTCTCTGTATTGTAAGCATGCCTAAATTAGAAGCATATTTAAGAGTCATTCCTTTGGTGGAAATAATACCATAAGGATTAATCACTTCTTTAATAAACTCAATCCCTTTTTGATCAGATTTTAAGCCTTCCAGCATATCAAGATGAATGAATACAATTTTATCATTTTCTTTCAAAGTCTCATTAATCTTTTTAATGCTCAAAATGCTGCCATAAAGTACAAAGACAATTTTTATACTGCTTTTACATATTAGGTCAAGATCTTCGTCATTTCTTATAGCGCCTACTATAGGATTATCTGCTAAAAGCATTTCAAAATTACTCATGTAACTTCACCTCTACTGAAACTGTATGACAAGCCTTATATATTTATAACTACTAATTTACATCTTTCTCTTAATAATTTTCAACATTTCTCGTGGCTACTATATTCACTCCCGTACCAAGAATGTTTTCGTATATAATATCCCCTACATGAACAGGCGCATGAACGGTCAGATCTTTTAAAGCTTTTAAGCATTCAAATATTTTATCTTTTGGTATATCCTTAGAAGTTTTAACTGAAACAGTGGGATATTTTCCCCCGACAACTTTAACTGTAGTCGTTACGATTCTTGTAGGATTCGTGCATTCTTTAACAGCGTAGGTCTCACCTATTTTGCAGGCATTGCCAGTTACTTTTACAGGAACATTTTCATTCAATTCTATCATAAGACTGCAGCCCATGGGACATCCAATACAGGTAAGCTCTTTTTTTTCCATAGGTTTTAACTCCTTTCCACCTTAAGAGTAATCGTTTTTGTGCCTGGATATTTACTAAATAGATCTGAAGTTAACTGAACCTCTTCCATTTCTCCAGGAGTCAGGATTCTTCTCTTTTTATGCAGAACTTTAGTATCGTCAAAATAAACCCCTATGGCTGCGCCTTTAAATACATCTCCAACTCTAAATCTTACAATAATATCATTTTCTACGGCAGAAGGATTTATAAAATGAGGAACTGTATATCTTACACCGTCAACAGCTTCTACTTTAATGGTTTCTCCCTTTTTAAGCAAGCCTTTTATATACCTGCTGGCATTTTTTCCTGCATGATAGCTTTCTAATGTCACATTGTCCACTAAATCGTGCACATGAAGGACATTTCCGCAGGAGAAAATGCCTTCCACACTGGTTTGAAAATTATTATCAACCACTGCTCCTCCTGTTATAGGGGATAGTTCTACACCCACTTTTCTTGATAATTCATTTTCAGGAAGAAGACCAACTGAAAGCAGTAGCGTATCACAGGGTATATATTCCTGGGTCTCTTTAATAGGTTTTCTGTTACTGTCTACTTTGGCAATCGTAACGCCTTCTAATCTTTCTTTTCCATGGATATTGACTACTGTATGGCTAAGCTTTAAGGGAATATTGTAGTCATCAAGACATTGAACGATATTTCTTTTTAAACCACTGGAATAAGGTAAAAGTTCAATTACCGCTTTAACTTTAGCCCCCTCAAAGGTCATTCTTCTTGCCATAATAAGACCTATATCACCAGAACCAAGGATAACGACTTCTTTTCCTGGCATATAGTTTTTCATATTGACGAATTTCTGTGCGGCACCGGCTGTCATAATACCCGAACATCTGCTTCCCGGTATTGTTAAAGCACCCCGTGGCCTTTCTCTGCAGCCCATGGCCAGTATAATGGCTTTCGCATGAATCTCTAAAAGGCCTTCTTTAGGGTTAATCGCATAAATGGTTTTATCTTCTGTTATATCTAATACCATCGTATCTAGTTTGTATTCTATAGACAGTTCATTGACTTGATCAATAAATCTTTGAGCATATTCCGGTCCTGTGAGCTCTTCCTTAAAGGTATGAAGTCCAAATCCATTATGAATGCATTGGTTTAATATGCCCCCAAGCTCTTCTTCTCTTTCCAATATGACAAGATGATCTATGCCTTCTTTCTTAGCCGCTATTGCAGCAGCAAGCCCTGCCGGTCCTCCGCCTATGATTACCAAATCATAATTCATATTCTTCCCCCTCCTTAAATAAATTCTTTATTCGTACCCACAAGTATTTTGGACGCTTTTCCAAATTTCGTTATTTCTGTTGGGGGAATATTTAATTGTAAGTGCAAAAGTTCCATAGTTCTGGATATGCAAAAACCTGCCTGACATCTTCCTGCACCAGCTCTGGTTCTTCTTTTGATGCCATCTAAATCCTTTGCCCCCAGAGGTCTGTTAATGGCATCTAAGATTTCCCCTTCTGTAACCGATTCGCACCTGCAAACGATTCTTCCATATTCAGGTCTTTCCTTAATCATTTTCCTTTTCTCTTCAAGAGACAGTTCATTAAATCGTACGATTCCCTTACGTTTTGGATTAAAGTTTTCATTTGGCTTAGGGTTAAGCTGATCTCTAATGATATCAGAAACCATAATCCCTATAAGAGGTGCACAGGTTAATCCGGGAGATTCAATGCCAGCTGCATTGATAAATCCTGGCACATCAGGAACTTCTCCTATAATAAAATCATCTTTTTCACTTCTGGCTCTTAGGCCGCTAAAGGAAGTAATGATGTTGCCTTTTGGAAGGGATTTAATACTAAGCGAAGCTCTTTCCATTATATCATCCAAGCCTTCCCTTGTAGTACTGACATCTTCTTTATCTTCTATATCTACTGCATTGGGGCCTACCAGTAAGTTCCCATCTACAGTAGGTGTCACTAAAACGCCTTTTCCAAACTTTGTAGGTAGTTGGAATAAGGTTTTATCCGTTAAGTTACCTACATATTTGTCAAAAAGGTTGTATTCCCCTTTTCTCGGTATAATGGTAAACTTATGTGCACTTACCTTATTGTTGATTTGATCTGCATAAACTCCAGCTGCGTTAATAAGAATTTTAGTTCGTATCGTTTTATCTTTAGTTTTTACTTCAAAACCATCATCTAATTTATGAATATCTGTTACTTCTGAATTAAAGTTAAATTCTACCCCGTTTTCCTTGGCATTTTCAGCCAATGCTATGGTTAGATTAAAGGGACATACGATCCCTCCTGTTGGTGCATATAAAGCAGCAACCACTTTATCCGATACATTTGGTTCCATTCTTCTTACTTCATCTCCTGATATAATCTGAAGATCTGGAACTCCGTTTTTTTCTCCTCTTTCTTTTAATGCATAAAGTCTATCCTTATCATTTTCATCAAAGCAAAGAACCAAGGAACCATTTCTTCTGAAAGGAAAGTCTAATTCTTCTGCCAGCTGATCAAACATTAAATTGGCTTTAGCATTAAGTTTTCCTTTAAGAGTTTCAGGAAGCGCATCATATCCTGCATGAACAATGGCACTGTTTGCCTTGCTTGTGCCGCAGCATACATCATTTTCTTTTTCCAACACCAAAGATTTAAGCTGATATTTTGAGATCGCTCTTGCAATTGCACAGCCAACGACTCCTGCTCCTACAATGACAACATCATACATAACTTCACCTCATTTCTTAAATTAAACAAAAAGAACCTAAGGACAACTCATCAAGTTGTATCCTTAGGTTCTCATCGTCTCAACCTAAATACATATATATTATTTATATTCTTGTATAATAATACTATATTCTATTTTTGGCCAAAATATAGTATTATGTTCATAATGTTAATGCAGAATATTAGAAAAGTCAAGCATCCTTAAATTATTTGAGTTTTCTACAAATGGTTGCAATCATTATTTGTGGAAGTTTAAATACATAACTTTTATCTTTTTATCCTGGAATTCAATTTTATATTCACTTATTTTAACAAAGATTCGTTTATAATTTAACGATTTTGTTCATAAAAAACAAAAATAAAAACCCCGCATTTACGAGGTTTTAAACATCGTTCCCGGCGGGATTCGAACCCACGGCCTACTGCTTAGGAGGCAGTCGCTCTATCCTACTGAGCTACGGAAACATACAATATAAAAGAAGGTTTTATAGTCATAATCATCTTTTATATTGTACATATTTTATATTTCTTAGTCAAGTAGTACTATGAAAATACAATTGTTCCCTGCATCCAGCATATGCCCATAAATCTCATTCCAACTAAAGGTGTTCCGACCAATTCTTTTTCATTGATGACAATTTCAATCTTCATTTCCATGGTTTCAACCAGCATCCAATATACTTTTTCTTTAGATTTAGAATTTATAATCGTTTCTACTTCTACAATCGTACCTAATACTGAATAGGTGGCATCCAAATACTCAATCGGAATAAAATACCCTTCTACTACAGACAAAAAGTCTTCATACTGAAGCCTTTCTTCTATAATTTCAGCAGTTTCTTCTGCTTCCATATCCAGTATTTCCTGGGCCTCCTCGTCGCCCTCTTTAGCCCTTTTTAACAGTTGTCTTCTCCATTCTTTTTGCTCTTTTTCATATTCCAAATCCGACTCTGTTTTTTCTACTGGAAGAATAACTGTTCCTTTAGAGGATAACCCAACAATCTTAATGCCTTCTATAAAGGCTTCTTGTTCATCCTCAACTTCAAGATATTCTATAACATTTTGAAGCTGAAATACAATTTCTGTTCCGGTTTGCTCTTCTTCACAAACTGCAAAATAATAATACTCTTCTACTTCTTCAACTTCTACCTGAGATACATCAATCATATACTTTGCTTCCGCATAAGGTTCACAGGTTTCTAAATCAATATCTTTGTCATTATCCAAAAGGCCCCTAAGTACAATACCGATTCTCTGCCCGTATTCTTTGAAATATTCTATAAACACATGATCTTTATCATGATTGGTTACAAACTTTTTCGTCGCACTTTTTAAAATCTGATCAATGATCTGATCCCACTGTTTTTTTTTCGTCGTACTTTTAAAACCTACTGCACTCATATATGTTTCCATAGTTTCCCTCCTTCCTATCCAAGAAATGTACAAAAGCACATCACTTGCGAAATAGGAAAGTTGTATCCTTAAATATTAAGATAAACTTTCCAATTTCATATTCATAAAAAAACTATAAGACACTAAAGTTCTTTATGGCTTTATCTTACAGAATTTTATATATTGGATTATTCTATTTTATAAAAAGAAGCATAAAAAACTTGCTATTTATATTAACATTTTTTAGGTTGTATATCAATAATTTAATCATTATATAGTAATATAAAAATAAAACCTCTACCTTGATTTTTATCAAAGGTAGAGGTTTTTATACCACACACAGAAGGATTCCAATCTCGACGCTCTGACTAAAGGCCAAGGAAAATATTTTATTCTTCAACTAATTTCAACTCCTTCAAACTTTTATCTTTATAAGTGATTCTATTCTTTTCATTTCATAAAACTATAGTATCAATTATTTTCCTTAAATCTATTTAGATTCCCCAATTCGTTCTTAAAAAAATGCCCGCTTCTTTTCTAAAAGGTTTGCATTCACTATTATATTTATTTGCCATTTTAAAATCCTCAAACAGAAGATAAAACAACAGTATTTGTGGTTTTAATTCTTGGTAAGTTCTTATTCTTCCTTTACTGTCTTCTATTATATATTCGATTTCCTGTTTGTCTTCATTGAATCTGTGCCATACTTTCCAGCCAAAAATATTATTGTAAAGAACATAGTTGACTATACCATCTTTTTCACAGATTTCAATATATGGAAACTTCCCTTTCTTCAGAATTTCATCCTTACTATATTCATATACTTTTAAACTTTTTCCTATTCTAAAAAAACGCGATTGCTCCATAACGCTCTCTCCCCCATAACTTATCCTAATTTTGATTGCTTATATTGTATTGTGACGTGATAAAACGATGAAATTTATATTATTGCATATAAATTTATACTGCAATATAGTAATCGACATTTTATCATATCATAATTATACAAATTTCGAAATAGGTCTTATAGAATATACAATGAAGGGGGGATAAACACAAAAAAACCTCTATCCTTGACTTTTGTCAAAGATAAAGGTTTTTCATACCGCACGCAGAAGGATTCGAACCCTCGACACTCTGATCCGAAGTCAGATGCTCTATCCAGCTGAGCTATGCGTGCATTTATTATTTATTAATGAGCGAAAATTATTATATCACATATGTCATATAAAAACAATGGATAATTTTTGAATAATTAATAATAAGGAAGGAGGCTATTTTGCCTCCTAATTAAAAATTCTATTGATCTATTCAGATTGAGCAATGAGTTTCTTTTTTAATCTTGCATATCTGGGCAATCCATTCTCTGTAGGAATCACAACTTCTCCCATAATAAGAGGCACAAGATACTCAATACACTCTTTAGTGACGAAATTTCCTTCTTTATTAATCCAGTGGCTCGGCAATTTCTTCTCAAAATTGGCAACTTCATGAATATCAACAAGCTCTGTTTCGCAAATATATGGATCGTTACTTATTCTTTTTAATCCTACCATATATCCAGATTTTCCCTGAACACCATAGATTACAGCCTGCTTCCCTACCATATAAGCTTCTTCTATATCTGTTTTGGATCCATAGTGCATGGCACATCTCTGGAGGATATTTAATTCAATTTTCTTTACTCTTTTCTCGATATGTTCTTTTACATATTGCTCCAGAACAGAACCAACGCCTCCTAATTGGGCATGTCCAAAATTATCATGTCCATCGACGGATTCTAAAGTGGATACATATCTTCCATCCTTATCCTTGATGCCTTCTGAAACAACAATCATGACTTTACCTTTTTCTTCGTATATTCTTCTTACATCCTTCTCAAATTGCTTAAAATCAAATGCTGCTTCTGGAAGATAAATTAAATCTGTAGCTTTTGTCAAAGCAGAAGCTGCAGCAAGCCACCCCGCATTTCTTCCCATCACTTCAACAATGGTAACAATATTGGACTTATAAGAATGAGCATCATGAGACATCTCTAAAATACTGGTTGCAATATACTTAGCAGCGCTTCCAAAACCAGGACAATGATCTGTACCTACTAAATCATTATCAATGGTTTTTGGTATGCCTATTACACGGATCTCATAGTTAATTTTTTGTGCGTAATCATGAATCTTCTTGACCGTATCCATACTGTCATTTCCGCCGATATAAAAGAAATATCGGATATTGTACTTAGTAAATACCTTAAAAATCTTTTCATAATCAGAAGAGTCATCCTGCTTTAACCGGTAACGACAGGAACCGAGAGCTGAGGAAGGCGTTGTTTTCAGGTATTTTAATTCCTCTGCCTCTTCTTCTGCAAAGTCAAAAAGCTCTTCGTTTAAGATCCCTTGTATACCATTTCTTGCACCAAAAACTTTTTCTATAGACTTTTGATTTAAAGCTTCAAAAATTGCCCCACAGGCACTGGAATTAATGGCTGTAGTAGGACCTCCGGATTGTGCAATGATACAATTTCCAGAAATCATATGTTCACTCCTTACTTATTTTTATCTGTATCGATAAATCCTGATTTTTCTAAAGGACTTTGATAATTGCTTTCACAATTTCTTCATTATACATCGCTATAGAGGCATTGTAAATAAGGCGATGTATTTCTTCTGGAAAAATCAATAAAATGTAAACTAAAAAAGCCCTGCATTTAGTTTGCAAGACTTAAGATATCATATTCTTTCTAAACTTTCATTCTTTCAAAAATATGATTAAGACTATATTCATAATAATCATGTAAATCATTATGTCTGGGCATATATTTATCTGCTATGACAGTACTAAAAATCATAGAAATCAAAAGTAAGAGGGTATATTCTAAATTGATGTCTTTACTGAATTCCTTTTTTTCAATACCTTCCTTTAAAAGAGTTTCTAAAACTTTTCCCAGAGAAAATTCATTTAATTCTTCCACTCTGGATGGGGCATGACTTATATTAGGGAATTGGTAGGCAATCTCGGCACCGGTTAATTTGATTTCATTGTCAAATTCTATAGCTTCTTTTAAATAACTACTAAAAAGGCTAGGATATTTTTCATTTTCTTCAACGATCTTATGATATACAAACTTAATTTTCTCCTTAGCAGTTTTATTAATAAAAGACTTTTCTTCCATCTCAAGTCTCAAATGAACGCCCCATAATTTTATATAATATTTAAAAATATGGCTTTTGGTAGCAAAGTGATTAAAAAAAGTTCCCCTGGATATTTCTGCAAATCGACAAATTTCATCCACCGTAATCTCATTAAAATCCTTTACTGAAATCCTTTCCATCACCACTTGTAAAATGTTTAATCTCGTTTTGGCATAATTGATTTCTCGTAGGGAAAAGCTGTCTACAAGTGATCTCATTACTTCCATCCTCTCCTAATGTTCTGCTGTTATTTTATCCTTTGGGAATAATTTTAATTCTATAATTTAAAATGAAATCTGTCAATTTTTTTAATAATAAAGAAATAAAAAAGGTAAAGCAATAAAACTTTACCTCTTTTATTTCTTTATTATATTATTCATTATTCAAAATCATCCGGATTAAAGTTTTCAGCAAAATTCATTTTTGTATTCGATTGATGTCCTTTATTTGCCTTATTGTTCGCAATATCGGTAAATTCTGTGTTTGTCTTGTTTTTAGTCTTCAAATCAGTATTCTTGGAATCAAGATCAGCAGAATATTTTTTACTTGTCATAAAACCACCTCCATTCAAACATAGTTTGGATGGTTTTATCACGTTATATTCATGATTTTAAAATGTTCTTCTTACTCTACCATTTTTAATACTTTATGAAATTCTTCTGTCATAATTTTCTTCGTTGAATCATTCATATCTTCTACCCATTTATATAAAACAGCATATTTACTTCTATTATATTCTTTGTAAATTCTTTGCCCTTCTTCTGTTAATTCAATATGTAGAACTCTTCTGTCAAAATCATTCTGCTTTCTTCTTACGATTCCCTTTTTTTCTAGTTTATCAATTAAAAAAGTCATTCCGCCTTTAGTCATAGACATAATTTCTGCGATATCTTTCATCATTTTAGGCTTTTGGCTGCTGCCTACTATTTCTATAATTCGCATTTCATTTGGAGATAGTTTATAATTCAGGTGTCCTTCTCTTAAAATAGAACTTTGATTCTCAGAAATATTGGTAATAATCTGAGTCAAATATTCCATTAAAACATCTTCCATCTTTCTCCCTCCATTTTTATACCTTTTTTATACCTTTGTTTACTTAAATAGGTTTTTTTGAATATTATACTATAGTATAACAATCAACCTTCAATTTTTCAACTATTTTCATTCAAATATCAAAAAATTTTAAATTAAAACTAAAAGGCATAAAAAAAAACTCTACATTAAATGTAGAGTTTGGACGGAGAAGGAGGGATTTGAACCCTCGCGCCGATTACTCGACCTATGCCCTTAGCAGGGGCACCTCTTCAGCCACTTGAGTACTTCTCCATGACTTCTGGTACAAAGTATAGCATACTGATTTTCTCTTGTCAACGGCTTCCACAAATCCCCTAAAAATTCATGTATTATATTGACTTATATATGTTATCATAATATTATAATATTGAAACAAATATTGGGGTGAACTTATGGACATAAAATCCTTAGAAAAAACGGCAGAAATCCTGAAAGCTCTCGGTCATCCGGCAAGACTTTGTATCGTAAAAGGACTTTTGGAAAACGGCGGATGCAATGTATCCTATATGCAAAATTGTATTGGTCTTCCTCAATCCACTGTATCTCAACATATATCCAAATTAAAAGCTGCAGGTATTATAGAAGGGGTAAGATGTGGACTGGAAATTACCTATAAAGTTGTCGATGAAGACGTCATTAAAGTTATGAATGCATTATTTCCTTCAGAAAAAAAATAAAGAGCAAATGCTCTTTATTTTTTTGCGATTTTTTCCACATTACCCATATAAGGTCTTAAGGCCTTAGGAATGATGATACTTCCATCTTCCTGCTGGAAGTTTTCTAAGATGGCTGCGGTAGTTCTTCCGATTGCAACACCACTTCCATTTAAGGTATGAACAAACTGCGCCTTGTCTTCTGCCTTATCTTTATATTTTATATTGGCTCTTCTTGCCTGAAAGCTTTCAAAATTACTGCAGCTGGATATTTCTACATATCGATTATAGCTGGGCATCCATACTTCTATATCGTATTTCATAGCCGCTGTAAAGCCAAGATCTCCTATACATATCTTTACTACCCTATAGGGAATTTCTAATAATTGAAGGATTTCTTCTGCATCTCTTGTGAGCTTTTCTAATTCTTCATAAGAATCTTCAGGCTTTGTAAACTTAACCAGTTCTACTTTATTAAACTGATGTTGGCGAATAACACCTCTGGTGTCTCTTCCGGCAGATCCAGCTTCCGCTCTGAAGCAAGCCGTATATGCGCAGTGCTTAATTGGAAGTTTGGAACCATCTAAAATTTGATCTCTGTACATATTCGTTACAGGTACTTCAGCCGTTGGCACAAGGAAGTAATCTGTGTTTTCTACTTTGAATGCGTCTTCTTCAAACTTTGGCAGCTGACCTGTTCCAATCATACTTCTTCTGTGTACCATAAAAGGAGGGAATACTTCTTCATATCCGTGTTTTTCTGTATGAACATCGAGCATAAAATTCATAAGTGCTCGTTCAAGTCTTGCGCCAAGCCCCTTATAAACTGTAAATCTTGCCCCTGTAATTTTGGCTGCAGTTGCAAAATCTAATATATCTAGATTTTCTCCTAATTCCCAGTGAGGCTTTGGCTCAAATTCAAATTGTCTTGGAGTTCCGAATTTACGAACTTCTACATTATCCTCGTCACTGTCTCCCATGGGAACAGAAGGATGTGGGATGTTTGGAATGGTTAAAAGCAGATTTTCTAATTTTTCATCTACTTCTTTTAATTCCCCATCTAATTCTTTGATCTTACCAGACAATTCTTTCATTTCTTCTAGAATTTTAGAAACATCTTTTCCTTCTTTTTTAAGGATTGGAACTTGCTTTGAAACAGCATTTTGCTTGCTTTTAAGCTGTTCCACCTCCTGAAGAATTGCTCTTCTTTTTTCATCCAGTACCAAAAAGTCATCCAGATTAAAATCTTCTTTTCTAAATTTTAGAGCTTCTTTTACTTCTTCAAAATTGTTTCTAAGCAGTTTAACATCTAACATCTTTATACCTCCTTTTAAATTTAAAAGCCCCCGTCCTAATTAAAGGACGAGAGCTGTCTCGCGTTGCCACCTTTTTTGTTATACATTAAGAATAATATATAACCTCTCTTAAGTGAGATAAAGGTCACAACCCTTCTGATTTATCATCAGCAGCTAAGAAAGTGGATCGTTTTATATTCTAAATCGGTTTCCACCTACCACCGACTCTCTGTATTAGAATGATAAAACTATTCTTTCCTCATCACTATTTTTTCATTCTTAAATTGATTTTATTATAGCATATAAAAAATTTTTTTCAACGTATAAATTTTATGTATAAAACTTAATGTAAGTGGTTATCCTTAAAGTGTACCCAATGTAAGGTACATCGCTAAATCCCCCCTCAACCTGGTGCTTCTCCCCCCTGAAGCCCAGGTCTTTTTTTATTTTGATTTTTCTTTACTTTGAATCAGGTATTATATACAATATGAATAGGGTGACTGAGGGAGGGGTTATCATGGAACGTATTATAAAGGTTCCAGTGGAGATGTTAGAACCTGGAATGATTCTTGGAGAAGATATAGATCATTTTTTTGGAAATATTCTTCTTAAAAAAGGTCATGTTCTGGATCAGCATTTGATTGACAAATTGGCAGAATTCCATGTTGAGTATGTATATATAAAAAAAGCTATGGAAGAAGAATATAGCTATACATCTCCAAATAATGTAATGTTTGACGAAATGGCATATATTAATTATTACGAAGAAGCCATTAAAATCATGTCCCAAATCTCTCATGATATAAGGCTTGGAAAAACATTAAAAATTCGAACTGTACGCAATGTTATCCATAGACTTTTAGAACAGGCTTTTGCAAAAAATAATATTCTTTATTGCTTAAATCTTATTAAAAACTTTGATGATTATACTTATACCCATTCTATTAATGTATGTCTTCTTGCCACCACTTTGGGGAAATGGCTGGGACTTTGTGATAAAGATTTAAATCAATTAGCCTATAGTGCCCTCTTTCACGATATCGGAAAATATAAAATTCCCCCTGAAATATTGAATAAACCCGGTAAATTGACTCCTGAAGAATATGAAATCATGAAACAGCATCCTGCTTACGGATATGAAATAGTCAAAAATATAATAGGGATCAGCCCTGATGTGGCCTATGGGGTTTTAATGCATCACGAAAAGATTAATGGAACAGGCTACCCTTTAGGTCTTGTAGGCAATCAAATTCATTTTTTTGCTAAAATTATTAGCATAGCCGATATTTATGATGCTCTTACTTCTGACAGAGTCTATCATAGAAAGATCTCTCCTTTCCAAGCTGCTGAAAGAATTTCCAGAGAAAGCTATTCAAATATTGATCCCGATATTTCATCAACATTTTTAAATAATATTTCTACTTTTTACATAGGATGTACAGTGGTTTTAAACACCAATGAAAAAGGTAAAATCATATATCTGTATCCAAACAAACCAACCCGTCCTTTAATAGAATTAGAAAATGGTGAATATATAGATTTAACAAAGGATGAATATTTAGATGTCATGATTGAGGATTTATTGTCTTCTTAAAGGAGATATTAAATTTTTTTATGACGAATTGTTAAATTTTTGTCATTCTTTTTTTAAGTATTTTATTGTTAAAAATATACAATTTGCATACTGTATACATGATCAAATCTTACAATTTGCAGGCTTTTTGCCCTATTTTTATGTGAGATATTTTTTTGGATTTTAATTGACAATATGTAGATTTCTATGATATTATAGGGTCGAAAGTTTAATAAATAACAAACTTTCTTTTTATTTTAATAATATTGTTAATTATTTAACACACTATTCTAAGGAGGTTATGGTATGGAAGAAAAGAAAAACAAAAATAACGTTGAAGTGAATGTAACTTCTATGATTGATACACTTGTTAAGAACGCGCAAAAAGCTTTAGATGAATATATGAATTTAGATCAGGAAACTGTTGACCGCATTGTTAAAGCCATGGCATTGGCAGGACTTGATCAACATATGTATTTGGCTAAACTGGCAGTAGAAGAAACCGGCAGAGGTATCTATGAAGATAAGATCACTAAAAATATTTTTGCAACAGAGTATATTTACCACAGCATAAAATATGAAAAAACTGTTGGTGTTATTGAAGAAAATGAAGAGGAAGATTACATGGAAGTTGCTGAGCCTGTAGGAATCGTTGCAGGAGTAACTCCAGTAACCAACCCTACTTCAACAACCCTTTTTAAATCCATTATTGCAGCAAAAACAAGAAATCCCATCATTTTTGCATTCCACCCCTCTGCACAAAAATGCTCCGCTGAAGCTGCAAGAATCGTTCGTGAAGCAGCAATCAAAGCAGGAGCTCCAGAATATTGCATTCAATGGATTGAACACCCATCTGTTGAAGCTACTCAATCTTTAATGAATCACCCAAATGTATCTCTGATCCTTGCAACCGGTGGTTCCGGTATGGTTAAAGCCGCATACTCATCCGGTAAACCAGCTCTTGGCGTTGGACCTGGAAACTGCCCTTGCTTCATAGAAAAAACTGCAAATATTGAAAGAGCTGTAACAGATTTAATTCTTTCCAAATCCTTTGATAATGGTATGATTTGTGCTTCTGAACAAGCTGTAATTATTGAAGCTCCAATCTATAAGCAAGTAACCGATTATATGAAGGCGCACAAATGCTATTTTGCAACCAAAGAGGAAATCAAAAAATTAGAACCTGTAATCATTAACATGGAAAAAATGGCTGTAAATCCAAACATCGTTGGTATGCCTCCTTATAAGATTGCAGAATTAGCTGGTATCACCATTCCAAAGGATACTAAAGTGCTCTGCTGTGAAATCGATGGTGTAGGAGAAAAATATCCTTTATCCAGAGAAAAACTTTCTCCAGTTCTTGCAGTAGTTAAGGCCAAAGATGTTGAAGAAGGCATCAGAATGGCGGAAATTATGGTTGAACTTGGAGGTTTAGGCCATAGTTCTGTAATCCATTCTAATGACGATAAAGTAATTGAAGAATTCTCCAATCGCCTGAAAACAGGACGTATTATTGTCAATGCCCCTTCTACCCACGGAGCAATAGGAGATATCTATAATACGAATATGCCTTCTCTGACACTTGGATGTGGCTCTTACGGAAGAAACTCCACCACATCCAATGTAACGGCTGTTAACTTAATTAATAAGAAAAGGGTGGCAAAAAGAAGAGTGAATATGCAATGGTTTAAAGTTCCAGAAAAGATTTATTTTGAAGCAGGTTCTGTTCAATATTTAAGCAAGATGCCAGATATAAGCCGTGCTTTTATTGTAACAGATCCATCTATGGTTAAGCTCGGATACGTAGACAAAGTATTGTATCACTTAAGAAAAAGACTTGACTATGTACATTGCGAAATCTTCAGTGAAGTAGAGCCCGATCCTTCTTTAGAAACCATTCAAAGAGGCGTAGAGTTAATGAATAACTTTAAGCCTGATGTCATCATTGCTCTTGGTGGTGGTTCTGCTCTTGATGCTGCTAAGGGAATGTGGCTCTTCTATGAACATCCGGAAGCAGACTTTACAGGCATGGCACTGAAATTCATGGATATCAGAAAGAGAATTTATAAATTCCCAAAAATGGGTAAGAAAGCAAAGATGGTGGCAATTCCAACCACATCCGGTACTGGTTCTGAAGTAACTTCCTTTGCAGTTATAACCGATAAATCTAAGAATATTAAATATCCTTTGGCGGATTACGAATTAACTCCTGATGTAGCAATCGTAGACCCAGAATTTGTTATGACCGTTCCTCCTTCAATTACTGCAGATACCGGACTTGACGTATTAACCCATGCAGTTGAAGCTTTTGTGTCCATCTTAGCTTCTGATTATACTGATGCACTGGCTATGAAAGCTATCGAATTGGTATTTGAATATCTTCCAAGAGCATATAAAGATGGAAGCGATGCTGTAGCAAGAGAAAAAATGCATAATGCTTCTTGTATTGCAGGTATGGCATTTACCAATGCATTCTTAGGAATTAACCACTCCCTGGCTCACAAATTAGGAGGGGAATTCCATATTCCTCATGGTCGTGCCAATGCAATCCTTCTTCCTTATGTTATAGAATACAATGGAGAAACTACTCCAACCAAATTTGTTTCTTGGCCAAAATATGAAAAATTCGTTGCTCCTGAAAAATACGCATTAATTGCAAAACGTTTAGGACTTCCTGCTTCAACTCCTGAAGAAGGTGTTAAATCCTTAGCAAATGCAGTCAGAAACTTAATTAAAGAACTGAACATGCCAGCAACAATTAAAGATTGTGGTGTAGAGGAAAGTGCATTCCTGCAAAAAGTTGAATACTTGGCAGATCGCGCTTTTGAAGACCAATGTACAACCGCAAACCCAAGACTTCCTCTTGTAAGCGAATTAGTAGAAATCTACAAAAAGGCTTATTACGGAAAGTAAAATTAACATCAAAAAACTCAGCCAGGCTTAATACTATGGCTGAGTTTTTATTTCTATATCATAACTTCCGTCAGGCCTTTTTTTTATTTTTACCGGTTGCTTTGTATCCTTCGTTTTATATTCCCCATTTTCTAAAATTAAATCAATGGAGGAAGAACTTTTCTCTCCATTGATATATAGCGGCATTCCATCTGGTGCAGTAATTCTGATCGTATTTTCCTGGCTTTTAGTTATCTGTTTTGAAATACTTCTAACAGGAACATAAATACCTACAAATATAAATAAGACAATGATGAGCAGTAAAATTTCTTCCAGGAGCTGATATAAGAGTCTTTTATATATTTCCCTGTGCTCTGTCATAGAAAAACCCCTTATCATTGCTTCTATTCTATTGTATTCGTAAGTACTTGTATAACATACTTTATAATATAAACTTTTCTATAATTTCTTTTATGGCATGGTGATTATTATCATTTTCTGTTATATACTGTGCTGCTTTCTTAATATCCGGATGGGCATTCGCCATGGCAATTCCAAGGCCTGCTTCTTTGATCATATATAAATCATTAAAACTGTCTCCCACACATATAATCTCTTCTCTTTTTAATCCTAATTTCTGTCCTAATTTTCTTACCGCTAATCCCTTATTGGCATGAATGCTGGTAAATTCTAAATAGAAGGGCTTCGAAAAGAACATATGGAGCTTTCCCTCTGTCCAGGTTCTTAACTTTTCTGCTATTTTTACCAGTTTCTCATGTTCATCGTAAAAAAGAACTTTTATAACGTCCCTCGTAATACCAGTAGAAAAATCTCCTATTTCTACGGATCTTAAACCGGTTATACTGGTATATCTTTTTGAGTATTCATTGCTTTTTTCTACAAGTAGCTCATGATCAAGATAGGTCTGTGCATATATATTTTCTTTTTTGGCAAAGGAAAATAAATACTGTGCATATTCTAAAGGAACATCTTCTTCGCTGATGATGTTTAAATCTTTGGTTTCAAAAATCACTGCACCATTATATGAAATACCATATTCATCTTCTTTCTTAAGGCCTAACTCTTCTAAATAAGGGTTGATGGAAATACTGGCTCTTCCTGAGCAAAGTACAATTTTTACACCCTTTTCAATTGCTTTTTGTATTGCGTCTTGATTTTCTTTTGTTATTTTTAATTCATCATTTAAAAGTGTATCATCCATATCAATTGCTACCATTTTATATCTCATTTTACTTTTCCTTTCCTTAAAATGATCTTTTGAGTTCTTTTAATTTGACATTTTCTATGGAATATTATATAGTATGTATTGAAAGAACATGTTCTTTTAACTGAATATGCGTCCGCTAGGGGAGCCTTTTTGGCTGAGAGTGTGCATCTATGCACTAACCCTTTGTACCTGATCCAGATAATGCTGGCGAAGGGAAGCGAAATTTTGGTAAACCTCCTGCGGACAAAATTAAAGGAGGATTTTTTTATGTTTGGTGAAGAAGCATTACAAAACTTTATTGAGTCACCTCTAGGTAAGACGATCATTGTCTTAGTCGCTTTAATTCTTGTGGCCTTGTTTGCGGGAAATCTTTATAAAAAGAAGAATCTTTCCGTTAAGGCATTAGCTTATTCCGGACTTGCCATCGCCCTGGCCACCATCCTGTCTAATTTTACTTTGTTTCAACTGCCCCAAGGGGGTTCTGTTACACCATTTTCCATGATGTTCATTGTTCTTATAGGCTATTGGTTTGGACCTTTTGAAGGGATCTTGGCAGGTGTAACGTATGGACTTTTACAACTTGCCCTGGGAGGATATGTTGTTCATCCTGCACAGCTTTTATTAGATTATCCTTTGGCTTTTGGGGCTCTGGGATTTTCCGGATTCTTTAAAAAAGGCTCTTATTCTCTTATTTATGGCTATATTGCAGGGGTAATGGGGCGATTTGTATGCAGTTTCTTATCCGGATGGATTTTCTTTGGCTCCTATGCATGGGAAGGATTTGATCCCATTACTTATTCCATACTTTATAATTTGTCCTATATTGGAATAGAAATGGTATTAACCATTCTTCTGTTTATGATTCCATCCTTCAGATTTGCACTCAATCATATTAAGAAAACCGTGAATGTCAACGAATATGCTTAAAAATCTTAAGAAAATCCGTTGTAATCGCCAAAAAGCAATTACAACGGATTTTTAATGCCTTATACTTTAAATCATTTATATTAAATGATACAACATCTTTGTGTATATTTCAACAAAATTCATGTTTCATAGCTTTCATATAAATTTATAACATTCATGACATTTAAATTCCCTTTATTAATTAGCATACGTCATACTAATTGAATAAGGGAGTAAAATCTATAGACCTTATTAAAACAGTGGAGAATATACCCTATTGTTTAAAATCTGCTCGATTTCATCTATGCTTTTATTCTGTGCGTTTATAATAAGTACTCCGTGATGTTTATGGTTCGATCTTTTCTCTATGGAAGATGTCAATTCCGGCCTTGTATCCTCATTAATTTCTATCCAATTGGGATGATTAATATATATGTAAGCATCCACCGGATATGGATACTCGTCTTCATAGACTACCTGATACCCTCTTTGCTCTAATTTATCTTTGAATCCTTCTAAACCTCTTTCTATGGCTACAACCATAAAAACACCTCCATAGTTATAGTGTCTCCATGGAGGTATCTGTTATTCTTTAATTTATATTCTCTTGCCTTTATTTTTTAGTTGTGCTATTTGCAGAGCCTGTGCTTCTTCTGCAGACAGTACATATGAACTTTTTCCGTTTTCTATTGGCTTTGCATAGGTATAGGAACCTTCCCTGCTATGTATGCCATTGAGTACTATCCCATCATCATAATCATCTAAAAGCGCAATGGCATAACATAGATCTCCACCCATATCACCAAAAGCATTGTAACGGACAATTCCTGCTTTTTGAATACAACTTTTTAGGTTTCTTTTGATTTGATTACATTCCTCTACGATTCTTTCATTGTCTTTTTCAACTTGCATAACCTTCTCTATATAATCCAGCAGGAGGTCTTCTATAGGTCTTTCTTTCTTGCCCCCCATGAAGTAATTGTACTTTTTGTTGAGCTTACTCAATCTTACCGATAATATGATGACAATAATAAATAAAATGATTGAAAAAGCACTTACTCCTATTAATATTACGCTGCTGTACTCTGAAATGATCCTCATAATGTCCACTTATTTCACCTCTGAACCCCTATTTTCAATAGATTGAATTAAATATAAAATTCTTTCCAAATCCTCATCGGAATAATATTCTATTTCTATTTTTCCTTTTTTTCTACCCTTAGTAATTTGAACTTTCGTTCCTAAGATATTCTTCATTTTATTTTCAATTTCTTTGAATATTGGCGGCATTGCTTCATTTTTTTTCTTTTTTCTCGGTTTTTCCAGTATATCTTTGATCAGTTTTTCTGTTTCCCTTACACTCAGGTTGTCTTTAAGTATTTTGTCAACAACTATAATTTGTTCTTCTTTACCTGGAAGAGCTAGAAGCGCTCTGGCATGCCCTTCGCTAATACTTCCTCTGACTAAAAGTTCTTGAATGCTTTCATCTAATTGAAGGAGTCTAAGGGTATTTGCAATGGCTGAACGACTTTTGCCTACCCTTTTTGCCACTTCCTCCTGCTTAAGAGAAAAAGAATGAATGAGCGTTTCATACGCCTTTGCTTCTTCTATCGGATTCAAATCTTCCCTTTGCAAGTTTTCTATTAAAGAAATCTCCATCACTTCATCATTACTATAATCTTGAATAATTACAGGCACTTCACTAAGTCCTGCCATTCTTGCAGCTCGCCAACGCCTTTCCCCTGCCACAATTACATAAAAACCACCTTGCTTTTTTACAATCAAAGGCTGAATGATTCCATGTTCCTTGATCGACTGCGATAGTTCTTCCAGTTTTTCTTCATCAAAATTTTTTCTTGGTTGCTCTTTATTAGGCTCTATCTCATTTATAGGAACTATTTTGATTTGTCCCACACTACTTTCTTCCGGCAAATCAGATATGAGAGCAGAGAGTCCTTTTCCTAATCCTCTTTTTGCCACTATGCTTCCTTCCTTTCTAATATTTCTGCGACCAGTAATCTGTAACTTTCTGAGCCTTTTGATTTTTCATCATACATCATGATCGGCAATCCATGGCTGGGAGCTTCCCCTAGTCTTACATTCCGCGGAATGAGCGTTGTATATATTTCTTTTGAAAAATATTTTTTAACTTCTTCCACTACCTGCAGGGACAGATTGGTCCTGGCATCATACATTGTAAAAAGAATCCCTTCTATATAGAGATTTGGATTAAGTTTTTTCTGAACCAATTTTATGGTGCTGATTAAATGGGTCAATCCTTCTAAGGCATAATATTCACATTGAATGGGAACCAGTACGCTATCTGCAGCAGTTAGTGCATTAAGCGTCAGTATATTTACCGCAGGAGGGCAATCAATAAAGATATAATCATAATCTTTATTAATTTTCTTAAGAGCATTGCCAAGCACATACTCTCTTTTTTCGACTTCCAATAATTCTATTTCTGCTCCCGCCAAATTCATATTGGAAGGGATCAACTCCAGATTCTTCATAGGCGTCTTTAATTTAATATCATTGATGCTGATTTCTCCAAGAAGTACATCATAGATTGTTTTAGTGAGTTCATTTTTTTGAATGCCTAATCCGCTAGTGGTGTTTCCCTGGGGATCTATATCAATGGTAAGAACTTTATATCCCTGTTCTGCTAAACCAGCAGATACATTAATATTGGTAGTTGTCTTTCCTACTCCACCTTTTTGATTAAAAACTGCAATTACCTTTCCCAAGCTATTTCCCTCCCGTGGCTTTCTTTTGATTAATTATACCACGATTTTAGTATAAATGAATCCTATCTATAATAAAATTTAAAAATGTTTCACGTGAAACAAAAAATTAAACTGCCGCCATAGACTATTATATCGCCTACAAACAGCAGTTTAAATAGGTATTTTATATATTTGCAAAAACCTCTAGTTTCCTATGGCATACTTTGATTTCAAGAGGTAAATCCGGGCCTTTTTCGCCGTCCACATCTGATTCGAAAAAATATTTTTCAGTTTCCAAACAAGAAATTTTGAATTCACTTTTCCTTAAGAATAAAACATTAGGATCGTCTAAATGTTCTCCTTTTAAGATTTTTAGAAATAATACAGCCAATTCATGAAAAGGTCTGGCTTTTATGCCTACAAAATCAAAAAAACCGTCATCTACAGCAGCACCTTTAGCCAAGCGTTCAAATCCGCCAGCACTATTCCCATTCAACACCAAAAAAAGATAAAACAAATCTTCTATAACCGTATCTTCACTTTCTATTCTAAGGGCAAAAGGCCTGAATTTGGGAAGTTGCTCAATTCCTTTGATGTAGTACGCCAGCTTCCCTAAGGTATTCTTAAAATGAAGATCTATCGTTTGAGATACGTTGGTAAAAAGGCCACCGCAGCAAACATTGATAAAATAATTATCATTAACCTCTCCAATATCCACTTTTTTAATGTTATTTCTTAGAATAATATCGCAACACGCACCAACATCCTTTGGCAAATTAAGATGTCCTGCAAAATCATTGGCGGTACCAAAAGGAAAGATGCCTAAAGGGATAGTTAAATTATTTTTTACCATCGCGTTAATAATTTCATTCACTGTTCCATCCCCACCGGCAACAGCTAAAATTGAATAATCATCATTGCTGATCTTTCCTACGGCCTCTGTAATATCTCCTTTTTTATTACTTCTAAAAATACTCACATCATAACCAGCAGTTTGAAACTTATGAATAAATGTATCGAGCTGCAGGTGAAAACTTTTATCTCCTGATGCCGGATTATAGAATAATTTGATTCGCTTCAAACCTCATCCCCCTTTTACATCTTTTCAGGGCTTTTAACACCTAAAAGATAAAGACCAGAGGATAATACAATTTTTACACTATAAACAAGAGCCAATCTAGCTTTTTTAACTGCTTCATCTTCTGTTAAAATTGGATTGTCATGATAAAACTTATTGAAAGCTTGAGCAAGATCCACTACATAACGAGCAATAAATGAAGGTTCTAACTTTTCTGCAGCGTCTTTTACCTTTTCTGGGAACTGACCGATAAGACGGATCACTTCAATAGATGCAGGGTCTGTTAATACATTAAAATCTATATTCTCTTCATCTACTTTAATGTCTGATTTTCTCAAAACACTGCAGGCTCTGGCATGAGTGTACTGAACATAAGGGCCAGTTTCACCATCAAAATTAAGAACCTTATCCCATGAAAACACCACATCTTTGATTCTGTTATTGCTTAAGTCATTAAAGACTACTGCTCCAATTCCTACTTGTTCTGCAACAGTTTCTTTATCTTCCAAATCAGGATTTTTATCATTGATAATCTGTTTCGTTTTCTCAATAGCTTCTTTTAAAAGTTCTTCAAGCAAAACTACATTTCCTTTTCTTGTAGAAAGCTTTCCGGTTTCCATGCTAACAAGACCAAATGGTACATGAACCAATCTGTCATACCAGTCATAACCCATTCTTTTAATAACTTCAAACCATTGAGCAAAGTGCAGATTCTGTGCCAAGGCAGTAACATAAATACATTTATGAAAGTCATATGTATTCTTTCTATAAATGGCAGCAGTAATGTCTCTGGTGGCATATAAAGTACTTCCATCTTTTTTGGTAATCAAACATGGAGGCATATTGACATCTTCTAAATCAACGATTTTAGCCCCTTCACTGTCTTTAAGAAGTCCCTTTCTGTCTAATTCCTCAATAATAGCTTCCATTTTATCATTATAAAAACTTTCTCCGGCATAAGAGTCAAATTCCACACCAAGTAACTTATAAACCTTATTAAATTCTTCTAAACTAATATCTTTAAACCAATTCCAGAGAGAAAGGGCTTCCTCATCCCCTCTTTCCATCTTAGTAAACCAGCTTCTGGCTTCGTCCTCTAGGGATGGGTCTTTTTCAGCTTCTTCATGAAACAATACATAAATACGCATTAATTCTTTGATTCCACCCTGCTCTACTGCTTCCTTGCTTCCCCATTTTTTATAAGCCACAATTAATTTTCCAAATTGAGTACCCCAGTCCCCTAAGTGGTTAACACCTATACAATTGTATCCTAGATGCTTATAAATCCGATAAATACTTCCTCCGATCACTGTAGATCTTAGATGTCCCACATGGAAAGGCTTAGCAATATTAGGCGCTGAATAATCAACAACAATATTTTTTCCTTCCCCTTCATTGGAACTTCCGTATTTTTCTTTAGACTTTAATACACTTTCGAGAATAGCAGAAGCAAATTTAGCTTTATCAATATAAAAATTAATATATCCTGTAACATTTTTTATTTCTTTGATAAAATCCGGTTTTTCAAGAACTTTAACAGTTTCTTCTGCAATCATTGCCGGTGATTTCTTAAAAAGTTTTGCCAGACGAAAACATGGAAAGGCATAATCCCCCATATCGGGACTTGGAGGAATTTCTAACATAGAGATAATTTCCTCTTTCGATAAATCATTAAATTGCTTGTATAAAAGATCTGCGATCTGTACTTTAAAATCCATTATATTCTTCCTTTCTAATATATATGTCAAAAACTCTCGTCAAGAGACGAGAGTGCTTAATTTCCCTTATATGATTGTATCTTTATACATAAAAAAAATCAAGGCGTATATAATATCTTTTCGTGATATAGCCTCAATAATCAAACATTTTAATACAGAAGACATAATTTAATGAATATCAACAATACGTTCTTTGATAGCATAAACAGCTGCCTGTGTTCTGTCACATACATCTATTTTTCTAAATATATTAGATACATGGTTTTTGACAGTTTTTTCACTGATGCAAAGCTTTTGAGCAATTTCTTTATTTAATAACCCTTCTGTAATCAGCTGAAGTACTTCTATTTCTCTGCTGGTCAATCTATTCTTTAGCTCTGATTTTGGATTAGAGGGCGTTGGCGTTTGATTCATTTTCCTAACCAATTGTGCTGCCATATTAGGCTGAATATAAGACTCACCCTCATAAACCGTATGAATTGCAGTAATTAAAGCCTCTGAATCTGAATCTTTCAAGATGTACCCATCAATGCCTGCTTCTACGGTTTCCAAAAGGTATTCGATCTCATTATGAATGGTTAACATGATAATTTTTGAAGGGCAATTCTCTTCTCTCAATCTTTTAACTGCTTCGATCCCATTTAAAACCGGCATATTAATATCCATTAAAATAACATCCGGCTTTTTTTCCAGAGCTTTTCTAATAACTTCTTCTCCATTCCCAGCTTGGTCAATCACCTCGATATCATCTTCTAATTCTATAAGTTGCTTTAATCCTTCTCTTACCATTGAATGATCATCTGCAATAATAATTCTAATATTTCTTTTCATATTACTACACCTCATTTCCTTTCAGCGGAATTCTAATATAATATCTTGTTCCTTGATTAGGTTGGGAGCGAATGGCAAATTCGCCATCCAATAATTGAACTCTTTCTTTCATACTGGAAAGCCCAAAACCACTGCCGTCATCTCTTATCCTTTTGTGTACTTCATTCACATCAAAACCTTTTCCATTATCACTGATAAAAAGCTCTATATTCTCTTCCAGGAATGAAAGCTTTACAGTGGCTTCTGTTGCCTGGGCATGTTTTAAAATATTATTTAATGCCTCTTGTGTTAATCTGAATAAAGTAAGAGAAATAATAGAAGGAAGAATACGAGGCGTTCCATGAGTAATAAATTTAACTACTGTACTGTAGTTTTCGTTAATTTTTAAAATGTATCTTTCTAAAGTTGGAACAATACCTAAATCATCTAAAGACATGGGTCTTAAATCATAGATAATCCTTCTGACATCCTGAATACTGATTCTAACCATTTCTTTTAGATTGATGAGTTCCTGTCTTGCTTTATCTAAGTCCCTGTCCAGGAGTTTAATACATAACTCTGATTTTAAAACGACATTAGACATGGATTGAGCAGGTCCATCATGAATTTCTCTTGCAACCCTTTGGCGCTCATTCTCCTGAGCTTTTAAAATCTTTATTCCCAGGCTCTTCTTTTCTTGTAAATCTTCAATTTGATTAGAAATATCTTTTAAATTTCCTGTTAAAAAGTTCATCGCAATTGCCACATGATTAATGAGATTTTCAGCTTTCTCTACAGTTTTTGCAGAACGTTTAAGCCGGATCTCTAATTCATTTCTTTTTTGAATGAGCATCTGTTCTCTTTCTTTTTCAACCGCTAAATTGATCCGTAGCTGATCAGCTTTGGCATATATTGCTTTCATTTCTTCCTGAGAATATTGATCAAAGTTTTTACTGACTTGCATAAGCTCAAGTCTACTTTTCTTTAAAGCCCTCTCAAAATTTTGTACCAAATCCATAGTATTTGAAATTTGAGCTTTTAATTCTTCTAATTCTTGTTGCAATTGCTGATATTCTTCTTGGGCATGCTCTGCAATATCATAAATTTCATTTTTACTTTGTTCAAAACTATCAATAGTTCGTTTTAAAATTCTGTCAAGTTGATCCATATTAGAACTGGACATCTTATAACTCCTTTAAGGAAAACTTTCTATCTAATTTATTCTATAAAATTATGACAATATCCTCTTTTTATTTCAAAATAATTACAAAATAATTACATTGGATAGAATTTAAAATTTTTCATATCCTAATGATAATAAAGTATCAACATAATAGATATGGAGAAAATTATGTTTCAGATTGTATCAAGTTTCATTTTATTTGGACTGGCTCTAAAGATTTATAAAAGAGAACCTAAAAATCTTATTTCATTTTCCTTTTGTTTTTTCCTGATATCAATAGGAATATTATATATTCTTAGCTTTACATTTATAAAGTATATAAAACCTCTTTTAAATCTTTAATTGAAATGAGTGGTCTTTTGAAAAAGATAATAGTTATTGCGATCTTTGTTATATGGATTCTGGTATTCAAACCTTCACAATTATCCGCAAATGTTCATATTCCTCCATTAAAAGACAAATTACTTATTATTCTAGTCTCTGATCTTTCCATTAATGATAACATATTTGAATCAGAAGGCCTCTATGCTCTATTACATATCAATCCCAAAAAAAATTACAGTAATTTAATGTCGGACATACAAGAAAAAAATAAATCCTTTGCATTCATGACAGAAGATGAATACATCTCTTGGGGTTATAAATCCCAAGATTCTATTATAATCATAAAAGACAGTAAAATAAAGAACTTATATAAATTATTATCTTATAATTTCTCCAATAGAGATGTCATCATCACCTCTTTATCAAAAATTATTACTCCCCTTTGGATACAAACACATACAACAGGACTTCTTTACAGCACCTTAACTAAAACAGAAGGTTTTATTAAATATGGAGATTTCTTAACTTTAATCAGCAGCAAACATACCTTATCTCAACATATGATTTATTTTAAAGAAAGCGAAAATCCTATTGGGCATTTACAAAATCTATATCATCAGACGATTTCTTTGTTCTATGGAAGATATATCTTAATAGGCTATATCCTGATAGCCTATTTAGTGTTTCTCTATTTTAAAAAATCTCGCTGTATTCTTGGATATTCCATTTTTTTCTGTATGTTCTTGTCTACAGTATTTGGTTTTCATATTTTTGCTTTTCTTAATGGAATACTAAAAAGTAGTATAATCATTTTTTTGTCTTTAATCCTTGGGGGCGTTATCTGCTATTTAAATTTGGACTATAAAAAAACTTTAATCTGTGTTTGGATTTCTCATTTTCTCCTTCTGTTTTATTTTACATTTTCTCGAATTTTTTTATATAAAAGCCCCATAGGTTTTAATAATATCTTTCAAGGAACGAGATTTTACGGATGGAATAATGATTTGATCGGAATTTTTCTAGGTTTATTGCTAGGCATTATTTTTACTATTTCCAGGACTAAAAAAGGAAATCTTTTATTGATACAGATTGTCTTATTATTTACTTGCATACTATGTTTTTCCCCACTATATGGTGCCAATGTAGGTGGGATGTTAAGCTGTTTCTGTGCAATATTAGCAAGTATTTATATCTTTGAAGAGGTTAAAATAAAGAAAATACTTTATATTGGAATAAGTACCTTAACCTTTTTAATCCTTCAAAAATACTTTATTCTCTGGGACTTAAATCAAACTTCTTCAACCCACTGGGGAATATGGGTTCAATCTATCCATGAAAAAAATCTTTCTTTTTCTTTTGAAATCATTTATGGTAAACTCAAACAAATTTTTTTATTTCTCCTCCTTCCTCCTTTAAATATCTTCATATTTCTTGATTGGGTTTTAATATGCAAATTAAGAAATTTAAAGATATATGATGAAAAATGGGGAAAAATCTTTTTTATTATATCAGCTGGAATAATTTTTCTAAATGATTCCGGGGTACTATCTTCCATTTACATGCTTTTTTATTTCTTAATTCCTATTTATTACTTTTCTTTTTCCAATGAATAAGAGATAATATAAATACAAACCTTAGGGAGGCGTTTTAATGAAGAAAAAAAATATCCTTATAAAAGTAATCATGGCCATATCTGCTCTGACCATAATAAATCGTACTCTGTTTAAACTTGGTTCATATAGATATAAAAAAATTCAAAGAAAATACAAAACCTATTCATGGAAATTGGGAAAAATCCATTATAGAGTTGAAGGCAGGGGACTTCCTTTATTACTTATTCATGGAATAGGGAATGGCGCTTCTTCCTATGAATGGAGAAAGAATATTCCTTTTCTCTCCAAACACTTCAGGGTGTATAGCATAGATTTGTTAGGATTTGGATATTCTTCAAGACCAAAGATCACATATACCGCTTATCTTTATGTTCAGCTTATACAGGATTTTATAAAAGACGTTATTAAAGAACCAGTATTTGTGATTGCCAATTCTCAATCTGCTTCATTTGCTCTAATGTCCTGCGCGATGTCACCAGGTTTATTTAAAAAATTAATTTTAATTTCACCCACAGGAATTGATAAGCAATCCAAATATCCAGAGCCAAAAACTAAAATTATAAAAAAATTAATTGAAACGCCTATTATTGGAACAACTTTTTATCAGGTTATTTCATCCAAACCATATATCTGTTATTTTCTTAAAAATAAATTATACAGATCCCGTTATTCTATAAATTCATCTTTAGTAAATGCTTATTACGGTTCAGCCCATTTAGGAGGACCTTCTTCAAGATACTTCCTTGCATCATTTTTAGGGGAATATCTTAATGTGAATGTCAGAGAAACCCTCAGAAAAGTAACTTGTCCCATTTGCATTATTTGGGGACGGGAAAATGAACTGGTTCCATTAAAATTATTAGATGAATGGACTTTACTTAAACCTTCCATCACTTCATATATCTTTGATAAGTCAAAAGCAATGCCCCACGAAGAAGAACCTCTTTATTTTAATGAAATTTGCAAAGATTTTTTAATAAATAAATAAGGATTCACCCGATAATGGGTGAATCCTTATCTAATTGGTATTTTTATGTTTATTTCATAAAAATCATCTTTTTCTTCCATGGTATATTGAGCTTCAACACCAGACTGCTGAATTAAATCCACAGCCTGTTGAATGGTATTGGTAAACAATCGGATATCCTTTAAAAACCTTTTCATTTTCTGTTCTTTTTTCTCTTCTGACTGATGAATAATCTTTTCAATGGTTTGATCCACTAATTCTTCAGTCTTTTTCACATTTAAACCTTGAATAATAACTTTCTTTAAAACTTCCATCTGCATCTCTTCATCTGGAAGTTTAATAAGTGCTCTTGCATGTCTTTCTGATAAATTATTTTCCAGCAGCAGTTTTTTAACAGCAGGAGATAACTTTAATAATCTAAGCTTATTGGCAATAGTGGATTGGCTTTTTCCCACACTTTTTGCTAATTCCTCCTGAGTAAAACCATAATCTTTCATTAGATTAAAGTATGCATCCGCTTCTTCTAAAAAGTTAAGCTCTTCTCTTTGTAGATTTTCAATCAGGGACAGTACAGCACTATCTTTGTCACTCACTTCTATGATCACAGCAGGGATTACATCCATTCCTGCATTTTTACATGCCCTTAGTCTTCTTTCTCCCGCAACCAATTCATAATTAGAATTTCCTATCATGCGGACACTAATTGGCTGCATCACTCCATATTCTCTAATGGAATTAGTTAATTCATCCAGAGCTATTTTATCAAAACTTTTTCTTGGCTGATATGGATTAGGACGTATTTTATCTACAGGAATCCATTGTATCTTTAATTCTTTTGATTGATCTATGTGCATAAACTGCTATCGCCCCCTATAATTCAATCCGAAAACCAAATAATACCTATATTATAACACAATATTATGTATAATATATCATTTTTTCATATAATATTTAAAAATTACTATTATTGTATAGGATTTTTACTTGGTTTACCAGGTTTTCTTGGATATTTTGCAGGAGTTTCTCTTTCCTTCTCTATAAAAATAATTCTATGGCTTATATCGCTAAAAGGAATATGAACATCCTTTTGATCTATGATCTTTCCTCCAAGAATCGTAATCGCTTTCTTTGAAGCTTCTATTTCTTCATCACTATTAATACTTTTCATACACAGAAATTTCCCCCCTATCTTAATAAAAGGAAGGGTGTATTCTGCGAGTACAGATAAATGGGCTACTGCTCTTGATACAGAAACATCATAAGATTCCCTATGAAGTTTATCTTGACCTAACTCTTCAGCTCTTCCATGGATAGGTTCTGCCTCATCAAGAGATAATTTTAAAACAACTTCCTTTAAAAACTCAATTCTCTTGTTTAAGGAATCCATTAAGGTAATCTTAAGATTAGGGTATGCAATTTTAAGAGGAACACCTGGAAACCCTGCTCCAGTCCCTATATCAATAACACTTTCTACCGATGAAAAATCAAAAAATTTACCAATGGATATGGAATCTAAAAAGTGTTTTATAATAATGTCTTTCTCTTCTGTAATAGCAGTCAAATTCATCTTTTCATTCCACTCTAAGAGCAAGTCTTTATACTCTAAAAACTGATCAATTTGTTTGGAATTTAAATGGATGCCAAATTCTTTGCTTCCATCATCTAAATACTGTTTAAGTTCCATATGAATACTCCTACTTATTTAGATTTTTACTTCTATTCATTTGCTCTAAATATACTAACAAAACAGATATATCAGCAGGAGAAACTCCAGATATTCTGGAAGCTTGTCCTATGGATCTGGGTTTAATGACCTGAAGTTTTTGAGCTGCTTCTATTCTAAGTCCTTTGATCTGATGATAATCTATATCTTCACTAAGAAGCTTGTTTTCAAGCTTTTTAAATTGCTCTACCTGAATCATCTGACGCTTAATATAACCTTCATATTTTAGTTGAATATTAACTTGTTCTTGAACATCCTCAGGAAGTTCTACACGACCTGGATCAATCTCTTTGATTTTATAATAATCTAACTCCGGGCGCTTAATAAGTTCTGAAAGAGGTATACCTGACCTAAGGGGCGTGCTGTTATAGGATTCAAGAAAAGCCTGAACAGAAGGTACAACACCAACAACCGTCTCCTTCATTCTTTTTATCTCTTCTTCAATAAGTCTTTTCTTTTCCAGAAGCTTTTCATATCGCTCTTTAGAAATAAGTCCTGCATGATACCCTTTTTCAGTTAGACGAAGATCTGCATTATCCTGCCTTAAAAGTAATCTGTATTCTGCCCTCGAAGTCATCATTCTGTAAGGTTCTTTGGTTCCCTTAGTCACCAAATCATCAATGAGTACCCCTATATATCCTTCAGAACGATCAATGATCATTGGTTCTTTACCTAATATTTTTAATGCAGCATTAATACCTGCTACAATCCCTTGCGCCGCCGCTTCTTCATATCCTGAACTTCCATTAAATTGTCCTGCACTGAATAATCCTGCAATTTCTTTAAATTCTAGAGTATGTCTGAGTTGAGTCGGATTAATACAGTCATATTCTATCGCATAAGCCGTTCTCATAATTTCACAGTTTTCCAGTCCCGGTAAGGAACGTAACATAGCCAGTTGAACGTCTTCAGGAAGAGACGTGGACATCCCTTGAACATACATTTCTATGGTATCTTCACCTTCAGGTTCCAGAAAAACCTGATGTCTTTCTTTATCGGCAAAACGTACAATTTTATCTTCAATAGAAGGACAATATCTGGGACCTATCCCTTCAATTTTTCCTCCATATAAAGCTGAACGATGAAGATTGTCTCGAATGATTTGATGGGTTTTTTCATTCGTATAAGTCAACCAACAAGAGATCTGATCTCTGGCAATAGCTTTTGGATCCGTTTCAAAGGAAAAAGGAACGATTTTTTCATCCCCAGGCTGTTCTTCCATCTTTGAAAAATCAATACTTCTTCTGTCTACCCTGGCAGGAGTACCTGTTTTAAACCTAAGTAATTCTATTCCCAATTCCTTTAAACAATCCGTCAATTTATTGGCAGGTTTTAAACCATTGGGTCCCGTATACTCTACTGTATCTCCAATAAAGCAACATGCTCTTAAATAAGTTCCTGTTGCTATAACCACAGCTTTACAATAATAAATGGCTCCATTGGCTGTTTCTACAGCTTTTACCTTTTTATCTTCTACATGAATTTTTACAATTTCCGCCTGTTTAATCGTTAGATTTTCAGTATTCTCTAAAGTTTTCTTCATTTCCTTTGAATAACGGTATTTATCTGCCTGGGCCCTGAGAGAATGCACAGCAGGTCCTTTTCCCATATTCAACATTCTGGATTGAATAAAGGTTTTATCTATATTTTTTCCCATTTCTCCTCCTAAGGCATCAATTTCTCTAACCAAATGACCCTTAGAAGTTCCTCCTATATTCGGATTACAGGGCATCATAGCAATACTGTCTAAACTGATCGCAAATATAACTGTATTAAGTCCTAGTCTTGCAGTTGCAAGAGCAGCTTCACACCCTGCATGTCCTCCACCAATTACAGCAACATCGATATTCCCAGCGTTGTAACTCATGTTTTCCCTCTTTCTTTTTATTTACCTAAACAAAATTGACTAAAAATCTTTTGAATTAAATCATCCTGAACAGATTCACCGGTAATTTCTCCTAAATATTTGTATGCATTGGTTAAATCAATGGATAAGCAATCTTCCGGCATCTCCATATCGATGGTAGATAAAGCATCTTTTAAACATTCATCGGCTTTTATAAGAGCATCTTTATGTCTTAAGTTTGTGATCATTATAGATTCTTCCATATTGATTTTACCAGTCATAAACATTTCTTTTAAAGTTTCCTCTAATCGTTCTATATCTTCTCTATTTTTTGCAGAGATTTCTAATATCTCATTTTGAGTAAATCTGTTATATATTTCGTTTTTATCCAGCTTAGCCGGTAAATCCGTCTTATTAAGCAGAACCAATTTCTTTTTATTTTCAATTAAATTCATAATGTACATATCTTCTTCTGTCAAGGAAGTGGATAAATCCAAAATCATAATAATTAAATCAGCCGATTCTATAATCTCTTTAGAACGATTCACACCTATTTGTTCTACAACATCTTCAGTTTCTCTAATACCTGCAGTGTCAATCAATTTAAAAGGAACCCCTGAAATATTGATATATTCTTCCAGAACATCTCTGGTGGTACCAGGTATATTCGTAACAATTGCCCTTTGTTCTCTGAGCAAAGCATTTAAAAGAGAGGACTTCCCAACATTAGGCTTTCCAACAATAGCCGTTTTTACCCCTTCTCTTAATATTTTTCCTGAATCAGCTGTATCTAATAAACGATGAATATTGGCTCTGATTTCTTCTATACGTTTTCTTACTCGATCATAACCTAATTCTTCTATATCATACTCTGGATAATCGATAGCAGCTTCTATATGAGCCATAATTTCTAAAAGTTCTTCTCTAATTTCTCCGATTCTATGAGATAAACTTCCTTCCAATTGATCCATTGCCGTACTTAAAGACATATCTGTTTTTGCTTCAATGATATCAATGACAGCCTCTGCCTGGGATAAGTCTATTCGACCATTTAAAAATGCTCTTTTTGTGAATTCTCCAGGTTCTGCCAGTCTTGCTCCCATTTTTAACACTTGCTCCAATACCTTTCTTACAGAAACAATACCTCCATGACAATTGATTTCTACAATGTCTTCTTTCGTATAGGTATTAGGAGCTTTCATAACCATAACCAATACTTCATCTATAGTTTTCTTTGACTCTTTATCAATAATATATCCATAATGAATCGTATGCGATCTAACTTTTGATAAATCTTGATTTTTTTTGCCTCTAAAAATTGGATTGACAATGGAAAAGACATCTTTTCCACTTAGCCTGATAATTCCAATACCACCAGTACCCGGAGGCGTTGAAATAGCGGCAATTGTATCCTCTATCATATAATTACTCCTTTATTTTTGTATTTTAAAAACCCAGTATAAACTGGGTTTTATCCATGACTTATTGGGCTAATGACTACCTTACGATAAGGTTCTTCACCTTCACTGTGGGTTTTAACAAATTTATCGTTTTGGAGTGCAAAATGAATGATTCTTCTTTCATAAGGATTCATCGGTTCTAGTACAATACTTTTCTTTGTTGCTTTTACTTTTTTGGCTAAGTTTCTTGCGAGAGCTTCCAGGGTATCTTTTCTCTTCTCTCTATAATTTTCTGTATCTAAGGTAATACGAACATAATTTTCTTTTTCTTTATTCGCCACCAAATTCACTAAATATTGAAGAGAATCCAGAGTTTGACCTCTTTTTCCAATTAAGATCCCCATATCTTCTCCTCTTAAATTAAAATAATAATTACCGTTTTCTCTTTCCTCTACATCTATGACAGCCTGTATGTTCATTTTTTCAAAAATATCTTCCAAAAATTTAGTTGCAGCATTTATTGGATTATATTTTTTTCTCAAGCGAACCTTGGCCATTTTGCTTCCAATTCCTAAAAATCCTTTAGACCCCTTCTCAATGATTTCAATCTCTACATTGTCTCTTGTAACACCTAATTCAATTAATCCTTCCGTTATTGCCTCTTCAACCGTCTTTCCTATTTTCTCAATAAAATCCATATTCTATTCACCTTCCCCCGCTTTGTCCATACTCTTATTAATGGCTAACTGCTGAATAATTTGGAAAATATTGCTTGTTATCCAGTATATTCCTAATCCGGCCGGTAAAGTATATGTCATCCATGCTGTTAAAAAAGGAAAAACTATATTCATTGTTTTTTGAGTTTGTGCTGCTTGATCATTTTGCTGCTGCTGAGTACCTGAAGATATTACTTTTGATGAAAGGTAAGTAGTAAATCCTGCGATAAAAGTAAGCAAAATAACAGCTATAATTACTCCTTGTCCCATTAAATCGCTCGGAGAATCTACCAAACTAATGCCCAAAAATATTTCTATATTATCTTTTTGTTGTAAAAGAGCTTGGGGAATATCTTTAAAAGTCTGTGTTAACTGACCCCATTCATTGGTTGTTAAATGAGATAAAACCGATTGCAAACCTTCTACTGTACCTAAAGTCGTTTCATTCAGTTGAACATTCGCTCTTTCTTTAACAATTCCCTGTAAGATACTTTGATATCCCTGAACGTTCATAATTTGAACGGCTAATTGATTATAAATATCATGGAGCTTATTAATGTATGTACCTGCTCTTTGTAATACTCTAAACAAAGCAAAGAAAATAGGCATTTGAATAAGTAGAGGCAAACATCCACCCAAAGGACTGATTTTATGCTTTTTATAAAGTTCACTTAATTCCATACTCATTTGTTTTTGAGATTCAGGATCTTTTTTATCTTTATATTTATTCTGAATTCGTTGAATTTCCGGTTGAACTTTTTGCATATTTTTCATGGAACGTTGTTGATTAATCATAAGGGGAAGAATCAATAGTCGGACAAAAATCGTAAATAAAATGATTGTAATTCCTAAAGAACCTGCAGGACTTATTGAATAAATCACATCAAAAATCTGATTTAATACAACTCCTAAGATTTGTGCTAAAAAATCTATCAACTTATTTCCTCCTTTAATTATGGAACAGGATCATATCCCCCCGGATGAAATGGATGACATCTTAAAATCCTCTTCACTCCTAAATATATTCCTTTTATTGTCCCGTATTTTTCTACTGCCAGATAAGTATATTGTGAACAACTAGGATAAAATCTACACACGGGAGGTTTGCAAGGAGAAATGAATCGGCGATAAAACGAAATGCAACCTAGTAACAACTTTTTCAAATCAATCTCATTCCTTCCTCTTATATTAAAGGAATAATCCCGCTTTTTTTAGCAAATGGACAAGGGCTTTAGATATTTCATGATAATCTGATTCTTTTGATGGAATTCTCGCAATGATCACAATATCCCATCCTAATTGAATATGCTCTTCGTGAAGTCTATAGCTTTCCTTTATTAAACGAGTAATTCGATTTCTGACAACACTGTTTCCAACTTTCCTACTGACTGAAATACCCAATCTATTTATATCTTTTCCATTTTTTAAACGATACATAACCAATAAACGATTAGCTATAGAATTTCCTTTATTATATACGATTTTAAATTGAAAATTCTTTTTTAACGACTCCGTATGTTTCATAAAACTCCTCCTAAAAATACTTACTCACCGCAGCCATACAAGTAATGAACGGTCAAAATCGGAGGAAAAAAAGCTTATAGTACAACAAGGCCACAATGATGCGGCCTTGTTTATGCTGACAATCTTTTTCTACCTTTTGCTCTTCTTCTTGCTAATACGGCTCTTCCACTTGCTGTTTTCATTCTTTTACGAAAACCATGTTCTTTTTGTCTTTGTCTCTTTTTTGGCTGAAATGTCATTTTCATTCTCAGCACCTCCTTTGCAGTCTATACAAATCAACATTCGTCGACATAGGCCCACATTTCGTGTTTTTGTAAGCACTATTACAATTATAGTAAATATCCTATAGCTCGTCAAGAACCTATTTCTTTACAATTCCCAATCTATGTGGATTATTTTCTTGTGGATAATTTTTTTATTATTGATTATCCACAAGAATTTTGATATTATGAAAAAGAAGTTGTGTATAACTTATTTTACGTTCTTAATTATTCACATTCTGTGGATAACTCTGTGTATAAACTTTATTTTATGAGTTTATATTTCTTTTTTTTGCCTTATTTTATTGTTTATAAAGTTTTTCACAGGTTGTTAAAAAATTTTTTTATACATATTCACATGAAACGTTTTTTAAAAGATATACACAAGCTGTTAATTTATTGTTTAAAATTATACACAATTGTGGATAATCTGTGTATAAGATAAAAATGTAAATTTTTTCATTCATAATAGGAGGATATCTAAATGGAAAACAAAGTACTAAGTCATTGGCCAAGCATACTAAAAATATTAGAAACAGAAACTTCTCCTGTTAGCTTTCAGACTTGGTTTAAGAACTTAAAGCCCCTTTCAGTAAATGATAATGTCCTGACCATTGAAACCCTGGACGACTTTTCTCGAGATATTTTAAAAACTCGGTATATTCGCTTGATCCAAAACGCAATTGCTCAAGTAACTCATTATGAATATGAAATTAAAATTGTTACTCCAAACGAAGCCAATCAAATACAAAAATCAAAAAATACAACAAACAAAGAAGATTCTTCAGATCCTCTTGATAATCAAAGCAATTTAAATCCAAGATATACTTTTGACACGTTTGTCGTAGGAAACAGCAACAGAATGGCACATGCTGCAGCTCTTGCCGTTGCAGAGGCTCCTGCCAAAGCATACAATCCACTCTTTCTCTACGGAGGTGTTGGGCTTGGAAAGACTCATCTTATGCACTCAATTGGTCATTACATCTTAGCTCAAAACCCCAGTGCAAAAGTATTATACGCTTCATCTGAAAAATTTACCAATGAACTCATTAACTCCATTAAGGACGATAAAAACCAGGCATTCAGAAACAAATACAGAAACATCGATGTTCTTTTGATCGACGACATTCAATTTATTGCGGGAAAAGAAAGAACAGAAGAAGAATTCTTCCATACCTTTAATACATTGCATGAAGACAGCAAACAAATCATTATTTCCAGTGATAGGCCTCCAAAAGAAATTAAAACATTAGAAGCAAGACTGCTTTCAAGATTCGAATGGGGTCTTATTGCAGATATACAACCCCCAGATTTAGAAACCAGAATTGCTATTTTAAGAAAAAAAGCTGAATTAGAAAGATTAACTATTCCAAACGACGTTATTCTTTTTGTAGCCAAGTCTATCGTTTCCAATATAAGAGAATTAGAAGGAGCATTAAACCGAATCATAGCTTATTCAACCTTGGCCAATAAAGAAATTAATATTGAATTAGCCAGCGAAGCACTAAAAGATTTAATGAGTTCGGACAAGCCCAAAACCATTACTACAGAACTAATCCAGGAAGTCGTAGCATCTTACTTTAACCTAAAACCTGAAGAGCTGAGATCTAAAAAGAGAACTCGAAATGTAGCTTTCCCAAGACAAATTGCTATGTACCTTTGCAGGCGTTTAACGGATCTCTCACTACCTAAAATAGGAGAAAAATTCGGAGGAAGGGACCATACCACCATCATACATGGTTTTGAAAAAGTTGCCCAAGACATAGAAAAAGACAGGGAACTTCAACAAACCATACTGGAATTAGAAAAAAGAATTACAGGTAAATAATTTATTCACATTAGTCTGTGAGAATATAGTGGACAAGGTGTGAATAATTATTTCCTTAAATTTTTTTTGTTAATAATGTGAATAACCTTTTCACTTTTATTTTTTTATCCACAGGGTTATTCTATTATTTTTTTATTTGTATTTTTGGTATTTGAATGATTTATCTACATTTCCACAGGTACTATTACTATAATTACTCAAACCTTTTTATTTTATTAATATTAAAAACAGGAAAGGAGTTATCCACAAAATGAAGGTGTCATGTACAAAAAATGATTTATTAAATAGTGTCAATATTGTTTTAAAAGCTGTTTCCAGCAGAACTACACTTCCTATTTTAGAATGCATTTTATTAGAAACAGATCAGAATGCTCTTAAATTAACAGGGAATGATTTGGAACTTGGAATAGAAAGTACGATACCAGCAACTGTTGAAAAGTCAGGTTGTATTGCATTAGAAGCTAAGATTTTTTCTGAAATTGTAAGAAAGCTTCCTGAAGACGAAGTAAAAATTACAGTAGATGCTAATCTTATGGCTACGATTAAATGTGCTAATTCTGAATTTAAAATATCAGCTCAATCTGGAGCAGATTTTCCGGAGTTACCTAAAATTGAAAGAGATAAATCCATTACACTAAAACAATCCACACTAAAAGACATGATCAGACAAACCATTTTTTCTGTGGCTACTGAAGAAACGAGACCCATTTTAACCGGAGAACTGATCCAAATCAAAAATGGAGCACTACATATGGTATCTGTGGATGGTTATAGAGTATCTTACAGAAAAACACCTTTATCAGTTGAGAATGAGGAAAATGAGGTTGTCGTTCCAGGAAAGACACTGGGAGAAATCAGCAAAATTTTTTCTTCAGAAGAAGAAGATCAGGTTTCGATATATTTTACAGACAAACATATTCTTTTTGACCTGGGAGACAGTACAGTTGTTTCCAGGTTACTTGAAGGAGAGTTTTTAAAGTACGAAAATAGCTTTTCTGAAGACTATGAAACAAGAATCACAGTGGATCGAAAAGCATTACTTATGAGTATTGAAAGAGCTGCATTGATTTCAAGAGAAGGAAAAAAGAATCCGATTAAAATGGAAATGGATTCTGATCGCTTAGTCATTACATCCAATACGGAACTGGGAACTGCTCATGAAGAACTTCCTGTTAATCTGGAAGGAAAAGATTTAATGATTGCGTTTAATCCCAAATATCTTATAGATGCCTTAAAAGTGATCGATGATGATGAAGTTGCCATTCTATTTATGTCTTCCTTAAACCCCTGCATTATCCAGCCTGTTAATGGCAATGAATATAAATATCTAATCTTACCAATTCGATTAAATGTATAATCTTTCGTAAAGTTTAATTTTTTTATCTGCAGGTAATTTAATTATTAATATGCTATAATAAAAAGTGCGATGATGTTCGCACTTTTTATCATTAAAAGAAAAGGTGATGAAGTTGGAAGAAATTAAAATAAATACAGAATACATTAAACTGGATCAATTTTTAAAGTATGTAGATATTGTTCAATCTGGTGCAGAAGCAAAATACTTTATCTCAGAAAATACCATAAAGGTAAATGGCGAAGTTGTTTTTCAAAGGGGAAAAAAATTAAGAAGCGGAGACAAGGTGGATATAAATGGTAAAGAATATATCATAATTCATTGATGGAGTGGGCATAATGTATGTTAAAGAGGTAAATTTATACCAATTTAGAAATTATGAGCAGCTCAATTTATCTTTGCATCCAAAACTTAATATTTTTTACGGACAAAATGCACAGGGAAAAACCAATATACTTGAATCTCTTTATTTATGTGCCACAGGAAGATCCCACCGAACGACCCATGAAAAAGAAGCAATTCATTGGCATAAAGATGAAGCCCATATCCGCTTATTTCTTCATAAACAAAACAGAGTAGAAAAAATAGATTTTCATTTAGACAAAAGCGGCAGAAAATCTGCCGCTCATAATGGAATCCCTATTCAAAAACTTGGAGAACTTTTAGGGATTATCAATGTTGTCATTTTTTCTCCAGAAGACTTACAGCTCATTAAAAGTGGACCTAAGGAAAGAAGGCGGTTTTTAGATATTGAGTTATGTCAACTAGACAGGATATATTATTATAATCTTCAACAATACCATAAAGTATTAAAGCAAAGAAATCATTTTTTGAAACAAATAAACAAAAATCCCAAGGATATGACCGATATATGGGACGAGCAACTGGTACATTTCGGAGAAAAAGTGATTGAAGCCAGGAAAGTATTTATAGAGAAGCTTAATCATTTGGCTTTGTTGATTCATGGTAATATTACAGCGCAAAAGGAAAAATTATTAGTCGAATATTCGCCCAGTGTGAGTAGTAACCAGTTTAGAGAAAAATTAAAAGAAAACTTAGTGCGAGATCTGCAGAGTGGGACTACTTCAATAGGTCCCCACAGAGATGATATTGTTTTTAAGGTAAATGGTATGGATCTTCGTACGTATGGTTCTCAAGGGCAGCAACGAAGCGCAGCCCTTTCCTTGAAACTGGCTGAAATTGATTTAATGAAACAAGAAACAGGAGAAGCCCCTATACTTTTATTAGATGATGTTCTTTCTGAACTAGATGAAAATAGGCAAAAAGATTTAATTGCTCATATTGATGATATTCAAACCATTCTTACTTGTACGGGAATTGAAGATTTAATATTAAAACAAATTCACAAGGGATTTGTCTATTATGTAGAAGATGGTCATATATACCCGAAAGACAGTAAAATGTTGTAACAAAAGTTTAAATAAGATACAATATACGTATTATTGTGTTTTGTAGGGAGGAAATAATGTGTTTCTGCATATTGGCGCAGATGTAGAAATCAGGTTAAAAGATTTAGTTGGTATTTTTGATATGAAATCCATGGAAGATTCAAAAATTACTACGGAATTTCTAAAAGTAGCTCGGGAAGAAGGTTTTGTTTGTGTTGTATCCAAAGATGATATAAAAACGATTATCATCACGGAAGAAAAAGGGAGAAATGTTATTTATTTGTCTCCAATTTCCTCAGCTACATTACAAAAAAGAATTCATTTGCTTAGTGATTTATCCATTATTAATTAATAGATTTACAAAATTTTGAAAAAGGAGTGAGTTATTTCATGGCTCCAGAGTATAATGAAAGCCAGATACAGATACTAGAAGGATTAGAAGCTGTCCGAAAAAGGCCCGGCATGTATATTGGAAGTACTTCTTCAAGAGGGTTGCATCATTTAGTTTATGAAATCGTAGATAATGCAGTAGATGAGGCATTAGCTGGTTATTGTGATGAAATAGAGGTAACGATTCACAAAGATAATTCAATTACCGTTGTAGACAATGGACGGGGTATACCTGTAGGCATTCACCCTCAAAAGAAGATTCCGGCAGTTGAAGTTGTATTTACCGTTTTACATGCAGGGGGTAAATTCGGAGGTGGAGGTTATAAAGTATCTGGAGGACTCCATGGAGTAGGAGCTTCTGTTGTAAATGCACTATCAGAATGGCTAAAGGTTCAAATTTTTACAGAAGGAAAAATTTATGAACAGGTGTATGAAAGAGGCAAGGTTATAAAGCCTTTAACGATTGTTGGAGAAACGGATAAAAGAGGTACTTTGGTTCATTTTAAACCGGATGCTCAGATATTCGAAGAAACGGAATATCAATTTGACACCCTAAGACAACGTCTTCGGGAAATGGCATTTTTGACCAAAGGTTTGAAAATTACCTTAAAAGATGAAAGAGAAGGAAAAGAAAAAGAGAGAACTTTTCATTATGAAGGTGGAATAAAGGAATTTGTTTCCCATCTTAACAAACATAAAACACCTCTATACAACGATATTTTTTACTGTGAAGGGGTTAAAGATGATGTAGAGGTTGAAATTGCCTTTCAGCATAATGATACTTATGTTGAAAACATATTTAGCTTTGTTAACAACATTAATACCACTGAAGGAGGTACTCATCTCAGTGGCTTTAAATCTGCCATTACAAAAACGATCAACGATTATGGCAGAAAAAATAATTTATTAAAAGAAAGTGAGAGCAATTTATCCGGGGATGACATAAGAGAAGGCATAACAGCAGTGATCAGTGTAAAAGTGTCAGAACCCCAATTTGAAGGACAAACTAAAACTAAACTTGGAAACAGTGAAGTAAGAGGTATCGTTGAAGCGATTTTTTCAGAAGAGCTCATGTACTATTTAGAGCAAAATCCTTCTGTTGCCAAAATCATTTTGCAAAAAGCCATTATGGCTGCACGGGCAAGAGAAGCAGCAAGAAAAGCCAGGGACTTAACCAGAAGAAAAAGTGTATTGGAGAGCAACAGTTTGCCTGGAAAATTGGCGGACTGCTCTGAGAAAGATCCAAATCTTTGCGAAATATTTATAGTCGAAGGAGATTCAGCAGGAGGTTCAGCAAAGTCTGCCAGGACAAGACAGACCCAGGCGATCCTTCCTTTAAGAGGAAAAATTTTAAATGTAGAGAAGGCAAGACTGGACAGGATTCTTGGAAATGAAGAAATTCGTGCCATGATCACAGCTTTTGGGACAGGCATTGCAGATGATTTTGATATTTCAAAATTGCGTTATGGTAAAATTATTATTATGACCGATGCCGATGTCGATGGAGCACATATCAGAACTTTGCTCCTTACATTTATTTATCGTTATCTTCGACAATTAATTGAAAAAGGACATGTATATATTGCTCAACCTCCTCTTTATAAGGTGGAGAAAAACAAAAAGACTTATTATGTATATAATGACAAAGAACTAGAAAAATTATTCGATGAAATTGGACGAGATGGAATTACAATGCAAAGATACAAAGGTTTGGGAGAAATGAATCCGGAACAACTTTGGGAAACAACCATGGATCCGGAAACTCGTATTTTAGTTAGAGTAGACTTAGAAGATGCAGCAGCAGCGGATGAGATTTTTACAGCTCTGATGGGAGATAAAGTAGAGCCTAGAAAAGAATTTATTCAAGAATATGCAAAGCATGTTAAAAATCTTGATATTTAATATTGCATTGACAAAGGAAGGTTAAGATGGAAGAAAAAGAATTTGATAAAATTATTCCTGTGGATATACAAGAAGAAATGAAAAGATCTTATATAGATTATGCCATGAGTGTTATTGTATCAAGAGCCTTACCGGATGTAAAGGATGGCTTAAAACCAGTACACAGAAGAATTTTATATGCTATGAATGAACTCCATTTAAGTCCCGATAAGGCGTATAAAAAGTCTGCTCGTATCGTCGGGGAAACCATGGGTAAATACCATCCCCATGGAGATAGCTCTATTTATGATGCAATGGTGAGACTTGCTCAGGACTTTTCTATTCGATATCCATTAGTTGATGGCCATGGAAACTTTGGTTCCGTGGATGGAGACAGTGCAGCTGCTATGCGTTACACAGAGGCGAGACTTAGTAAGATTGCCATGGAACTCTTAGCAGATATCGAAAAAGAGACCATCGATTTTGTACCGAATTTTGATGAATCATTGAACGAACCATCCGTACTTCCGGCAAGATTTCCAAACTTGCTCGTTAATGGTACTTCCGGTATTGCGGTTGGGATGGCAACCAATATTCCGCCTCATAATTTAAAAGAAGTGATCAATGGTGTTGTTAAAATCATTGATAACTATGTGGAATATAACAGAGAAACAGATATTGAAGAATTATTATCCATCATTAAAGGCCCGGATTTTCCTACAGGAGCAATTATATTAGGCAGAAAGGGAATCGAGGAAGCTTACAGAACGGGCAGAGGGAAAATAAAAGTAAGGGCCGTTGCAGACATTGAACAAATTTCAAGCAGTAAGCAAAGAATTGTTGTTACAGAAATTCCTTATATGGTAAATAAAGCAAGACTCATTGAAAAAATTGCTGATTTGGTGAAAGAAAAGAAGATAGAAGGAATATCTGATTTAAGAGATGAATCCGACCGCAAGGGAATGCGTATTGTTATAGAAATTAAAAAAGACTATAATGCCAATATTATACTAAATCAATTATATCAAAATACTCAGCTTCAAGATATCTTTGGTATTAACATGGTGGCTTTAGTAAATAATGAACCTAAAACTTTAAATTTAAAAGACATGTTAATCCATTACTTAAATCATCAAAAAGATGTTGTAACAAGAAGAACACAGTTTGATCTTAGAAAAGCTGAAGAAAGATCTCACATTTTAGAAGGTTTAAGAATTGCTTTAGATCATATAGACGAAGTGATTTCTATAATCAGATCTTCTTCAAGTACCCAGGAAGCAAAAGAACGCCTTATGGAAGCCTTTACATTATCGGAAAAACAAGCTCAGGCTATTGTTGATATGAGGCTTAGAAGTTTAACGGGCTTAGAAAGAGAAAAACTAGAAGAAGAATATAGAGAACTTCAAGAAACCATTAAGGAATTAAGGGCAATTCTTGGAGATGAGAAGAGACTTTATGGTGTTATTAAAGAAGAACTCCTGATTATTCGTCAAAAATATGGAGACGAAAGAAAAACGAGAATTGAAATGGATAGCGGAGAATTAGATGTAGAAGACCTCATTGCAGATGAGCCTAATGTTATTACAATGACCCATCTTGGATATATTAAAAGACTTCCTCTGAATACATATAAAAGTCAGAATCGAGGGGGAAGAGGCATTATCGGTATGCAAACCAGAGAAGAAGATTTTATTGAAGATTTATTTATTGCTTCTACCCATCACTATATTTTATTCTTTAGCAATAAAGGAAAAGTTTATAGGCTTAAAACCTATGAAATTCCTGAAGCATCCAGAACAGCAAGGGGAACTGCTATCATAAACCTGCTTCAAGTGGATCCAGATGAAAATATCACTGCAGTCGTTCCTGTAAAAGAATATAAAGAAGGAACCTATCTTCTGATGGTGACCAAAAAAGGACTTATTAAAAAGACAAGCATTATGGAATATGAAAACATTAGAAAGGGAGGGCTCCTTGCCATAAATCTTCGAGAAGATGATGAGTTAATACAAGTAAAAAATATTGTAGATGATGAACAGATCTTTATCGGAACGAAAAATGGACAAGGAATACTCTTTTCTGAAAAAGATGTCAGAGAAATAGGAAGAACAGGTATGGGTGTTCGTGCCATGACCCTTAACGATGGTGATGAGATTATAGGTGTAGGATTAATATCTGAAGGAAGAGATGTTTTATTTGTTACAGAAAAAGGTCTTGGAAAAAGAACTGATATAGGTGAATTCCATCTGCAAAAAAGAGGTGGCAAAGGTATTAAGACCTACCGATTAACAGAAAAGACAGGAAAAATCATTGGGATCAAGATGGTGTCTGAAGAAGAAGAAATCATGATGATTACCTCAGAAGGAATTATCATAAGACTTCATGTAGCTCAAATTTCAAAAACAGGAAGAGTTACACAGGGAGTTAAATTAATGAATTTAGGAGAAAATGAATCTGTTGTAGCTGTAGCAAAAGTTGTAGAAGATGAAAACTGTTAATAAAAGGAATAAGTAATATGAAAAAAAAGAGGACCATCATATTTTGGGTAGTTAGTTTGACATTGGTTATAGGATGTGTTTGGTTCATTAAAGATTTTAAGGAAGTTACGGAAGCATTTAAAAACGTCCATATTAATGCTGATAAAGCAAATAGAGAAGATCCAATCATCTTTGAAGTTTATCATAAGAATGCCTTTATCAAATCCTTTAAAACAAAGGAAGATGCCATTAATTATGCTAACAAGTATAAAGATGTTTATGTAAAACAAAAAAATACAGATGAATGGATTTGGAATAGTTTTGATCCGTATATTTTGTTTGAAAATGATAAATATATTAATGATTATGATTCTTTTTCTGATGCAGTTTTTTTTGCTAAAGAAAAAGAAGGGAGAAAAATATTCTACTTGTCCAATCAAAATGTGATTTGGTCTGATTCTGAAAACATTAAAGAAAAAGTTTTATTAGATGTGCCTGTGATCTTACAAAAGCCGGAACTTCCAAGAGGGTGTGAGGTTACAAGTCTTGCTATGCTTCTAAATTATGCCGGTATCAAAGTGGATAAAATGGAACTGGCTAAAAAGATTGATAAAGACACAACCCCTTTATCTAAAAAAGGGAACAGAACCTATTTTGGAAATCCTAATGATGGATTTGTAGGGGACATGTATTCTTTAAAAAACCCGGGATATGGCGTATATAATGGCCCTATAGAAAGATTGATGAAAGAATATATGCCTGATCAAACGGTCAACTTAACAGGCTGTGAATTTGAAGATTTATTTCATTTTCTTTCAAAGGGTCAACCTGTCTGGGCTATAACCAACACAACTTATAAAAAATTAGATGATAGTCAATTTGAGATATGGCTTACCCCCACTGGACCAGTTGAAATCACTTATAAATTACACGCTGTTTTAATTACCGGTTATGATGAAAAATATGTTTATTTTAATGATCCTTTTTATTCTAAAAAGAATATAAGAGCAAAAAAAGAAGATTTTAAAGCAGCATGGAATCAAATGGGAAGACAAGCAATATCATATGTAAGCAGTAATTAACTAAAGTGTTATTATATAAAAAACATGAAAATTTTAATGACAAGAAAGGTAGAATATGTTAATATATCGTTGATTATTTAATTTTCATAAATAAAATAAAGGAGGAAATTCTATGAGTAAGAAGATAATGAGTTTATTATTGGTATTAACTTTAGTATTTTCTATTGCATTAACTGGATGCGGTAATCAAAATCAAAACACTACTCCTGAGCAGACTACAGAAGAAACAGGAGAGAAAACAGAAGGTAGTACAGACCAAAAACCAGCAGAACCAGTTAAAGTAGGTATGGTAACAGATTCAGGTACTATAGATGATAAGTCTTTTAACCAGGGAACATGGGAAGGTATTGTAAAATATGCTCAAGATAATGCTGGAGTTATTGAAGAAAAATATCTTCAACCTTCCGGAGAACAACATACAGATTATTTAAATGCTATGAATGACTTAATTGATACAGGACATACCATTATTGTTACTCCTGGATTTAAATTTGAAACTGCAGTAAATGAAGCTGCTACAAACAATCCAGACGTATCCTTTATTTTAATTGACGGACAAACTCATAATGGAGATGGAAATTTTGTAAAACATGATAATACAGTTTGTGTTTTCTTTAATGAACATGAAGCTGGATTCTTAGCCGGAGTTGCTGCTGCACTTTCTACTAAAACCAATAAATTAGGATTTATTGGTGGAATGGAAATTCCTCCTGTACAAAAGTTTGGCTGGGGTTATCAAGCAGGAGTTGCTTATGCAAATAAAACCTATGGAACTCAAGCTGAAATTGTAGATTATATTTATCAGGGAACATTTGATGATGTTGCTGGAGGACAGACATTAGCTGCCGGAATGTATGATAAAGGTGTAGATATTATTTTCCATGCAGCTGGTGGTGTAGGTGTTGGTGTATTTAACGAAGCAAAAGAAAGAGCTGAAAAAGGCCAGGAAGTATATGTTATCGGTGTTGACGTAGACCAATATGAAGCTGGTAAAATTTCCAGTGGAAAATCTGTTACATTAACTTCAGCAGTAAAAGGTGTTGATACAGCTGCATACAATTATATTGATGCAAAACTTAACGGAACATTCCCAGGAGGAGAAGTTGTAACTTTAGGATTAAAAGATAATGCTGTAGGTCTTCCAAAAGAAAATCCAAACTTATCTGAAGATACAATTAAAAAGGTTGAAGAAACAGTTCAACAAGTTTTAGATGGTAAATTAACGATTCCTGCAACTCAAGAAGAATTAGACGCTTTCTTAAAATAATTTATCTAGTAAATAAATAATAGGGTGAAATTTCATATAAAAAACGCACAAGAATGTGCGTTTTTTATATGACTAATTATAGATAATCAATAAAGTATTGTGATATAATATTAATAAAAATGGGTTGGAGGAAATACCATGGATTATGTTATTGAGATGCTTAATATTCGAAAAGAATTTCCGGGTATCGTAGCAAATGATAATATTACATTGCAAGTCATTCCAGGAGAAATTCATGCTTTATTAGGAGAAAATGGAGCAGGTAAATCTACTTTGATGTCCATTTTATTTGGATTGTACAAGCCAGATAAAGGGATTATAAAAGTCAAGGGAAAAGAAGTTAACATTACCAATCCCAATGTGGCGACTCAGTTAGGCATTGGAATGGTACATCAACATTTTAAATTGGTACATAATTTTACGGTTACTGAAAATATCATTCTTGGTATGGAAACTATGCGTGGAGGAGCAATAGATATCAGGAGTGCTGCTAAACGTATTGAAGAATTATCACAATTATATGGCCTTAAAGTAGATCCTTATGCAAAAATAGAAGACATTTCTGTAGGTATGCAACAAAGAGTAGAAATACTAAAAATGCTTTATCGAAATGCAGAAATTCTCATCTTTGATGAACCGACTGCTGTTCTTACGCCTCAAGAAGTTGGAGAATTAATGAATATCATGCGACGTCTTGTTAAAGAAGGAAAATCTATTATTCTTATTACGCATAAATTAAAAGAAATCAAAGCTATAGCAGACCGATGTACGATTATTAGAAAAGGAAAAGGAATTGCTACCGTAGAGGTAGCTGAAACTTCAACGGAAAAAATGGCAGAGCTTATGGTAGGCCGTAAAGTGAGCTTTAGTGTTCAAAAAGCTGAACCTGTTTTAAAAGATGTTTACTTAAAAGTAGAAAACCTTATTGTAAAAGATAATAGAGGTCTTGAAGCAGTAAAGAATGTGTCTTTTGAAATTCGTGGAGGAGAAATATTAGGCCTAGCAGGGGTAGACGGAAATGGACAAACAGAGTTGGTTGAAGCTATTACAGGATTAAGAAAAGTTGAATCCGGGAAAATAATACTTAATGGACAAGAAATTCAAAATTTAGATGTTAGAAAAAGAAGTGAAGTAGGCTTAGGTCACATTCCGGAAGACAGGCACAAACATGGGTTGGTGCTGGACTTTTACCTTGAAGATAATATGATATTGGAGAATTATTATAAAGAGCCTTTTTCTTCAAGAGGTATTTTAAATAGAACTGAAATAAGAAAGTATTCTGATCGACTCATTAATGAATTTGATGTAAGAAGTGGACAAGGTAGTAAAACGATCACAAGAAGTATGTCGGGAGGTAATCAGCAAAAGGCAATTATTGCCCGGGAAATTGACAAATCTCCTTTAGTACTTATCGTTGCACAACCTACCAGAGGATTGGACGTAGGCGCTATTGAATATATTCATAAAAGGCTTGTAGAGGAAAGAGATAAAGGCAAAGCCATATTGTTATTTTCCTTGGAGCTTGATGAGATACTTAATGTATCAGATAGAATAGCTGTAATGTATGAAGGAAATATTGTAGGTATTGTCGATTCTAAGAAGACAAATGAAAATGAACTGGGTCTTATGATGGCAGGTTCTAAGGGAGGTCATGAAAGTGAGTAAAATCTCTAAAACATTAAAAAATGAAGATTTTCAAAGACGAATTATTCCTTTTTTTTCTGTATTGTTAGGATTTATTATAGGTGCTATCATCATGGCTTTTTCAGGATATGATCCTATAGAAGCTTATTCTGAATTATTAAAAGGAGCAGGTTTTTATGGCAATATCAAGAGATTCGGAGACACCCTTTTAACGATGACAAGCCTTGTGTTGACAGGGCTTTCAGTTGCTTTTGCTTTTAAAACAGGTTTATTTAATATAGGGGCTCCCGGACAAATGTTAATGGGAGGTTTTATAGCAGTATATATTGGTGTTGTGTTTGAGATGCCAAGAATTATACATCTTCCTTTTGCGGTTATTTCTGCAGCACTTCTAGGTTCTATATGGGCGTTCTTACCAGGAATTTTAAAAGCAAAATTTAGAATTAACGAAGTGGTTACAACGATCATGATGAACTGGATTGCTTATTGGAGTGTTTATTACTTTGTACCTGCCAAAATACCCGGAAACTTTAATACGGAATCTGCGGTTATCAAAAATACTGCTTCCCTTAGAACAGAATGGTTAAGTAAGTTATTTAAAGGGTCTTATGTGAATTTAGGATTTTTCATTGCTATTTTTGCAGCTATTTTTATATGGTGGATTTTAGAAAAGACCACCTTTGGATATGAACTTAAAGCTGTGGGATTTAATGCTCATGCTGCAGAATATGCAGGAATGAAAGTAAACCGTAATATTGTACTTTCTATGATGATATCAGGAGCATTATCAGGCCTTGCTGGCGCTGTGTATTATTTAGGTTATGGAAATAATATAAAAATTGGAGAACTTCCATCTCAAGGCTTTGATGGAATAGCAGTTGCACTTTTAGGGCTTAATAATCCTATTGGCGTTATTTTTTCAGCATTCTTATTTGGATTTATGAATGCAGGAAAACTATTTATGAATGCGGCTACGGAAGTACCTAAAGAACTTATTGAAATTATTATTGCTGTTATTATTTTCTTTGCAGCTGCTAATTTAATGATTAAAGGAATTTTAGCTAAAATAAACAAAGGTTTGGATAGAAATGGAGGTGGAAGTAATGCTTAATATACTTTCAAGTATGATTCCATTGGCGTTGGCTTATACAGCTCCTCTTCTTATTATTGCGCTTGGAGGATTATTTAGTGAAAGAAGTGGTGTAGTAAATATCGGTTTAGAAGGCTTAATGGGTATTGGTGCTTTTACTAGTGCGTTCTTTATATCAAGCAATTATGAGAGTATGGGAGATGTATCTATTTTACTTGGAGTGATCTTAGGGGCATTAATGGGAGGACTCTTTTCCATGATTCATGCCTTTGCAAGTATTACGATGAGAGCAGATCAAGTTATTAGTGGAACAGCGATTAATATGCTTTCATCCGCTATTACAATTTACTTAGCCAGAGCACTTACTGGTAGTGCTAATATTCAGATTATCAAAGGCTTTATAAAAAGAGATGTAATGTTCTTAGGACTTTCAAAAATACCAGTGATTGGTCCAATCTTTTTTGGAAATGCATATATCACTACATATGTTGTGATACTGATTGTAGTTGTTAGCTGGTATGTGTTATATAAACGTCCCTTTGGTCTTCGTTTAAGAGCCTGTGGTGAGCATCCTCAGGCAGCAGATTCTATGGGTATTAATGTTATACGAATGAGATATATAGGAGTAATTATATCCGGAATCTTAGCAGGATTAGGGGGAGCCATTGTTATCACAACTTATTCAGGAGAATTCTCAGGAAATATTTATTCAGGTTTGGGATTCTTAGCTTTGGCTGCCCTTATATTTGGAAAATGGAAACCTTTTGGTGTATTAGGTGCCGCAGTATTCTTTGGATTTGCAAAGACAGTTGCGGATATGTCTCAACTATTTGAATCCTTAAAAACTTTACCTAATATTTATTTTAATACATTCCCTTATGTTGTAACGATTATTGCTTTGGTTCTGTTTTCAAAGAATTCAGCAGGTCCAAGAGCAGCTGGCGAGCCTTATGATGCAGGAAAGAGATAGAATTCTATATTTAAAGGGTGAATACTTTTCACCCTTTAAAATTTACATTAATTTACATAAAAAATATGTTGACTTTTATCATATAGTTTAGTATAATAACTCTTGCGCTTGTGAAAAAACGGAGAAGTACTCAAGTGGCTGAAGAGGTGCCCCTGCTAAGGGTATAGGTCGAGCAATCGGCGCGAGGGTTCAAATCCCTCCTTCTCCGCCAACTTTTTTAAGAAATAAGAAAAAAGTTGTTGACAAGCTGAGATTAATTTGTTATAGTTGTTTTCGTTGCTGTCGATAAACAGAACAAATAACGAATATCGATCTTTGAAAACTAAACAGCACACCAAATAAAACCCAATCAATTCCATTGATTGAAGGATAGAAAAAGCTAGCAAAAACTAGCAAGGATTA
>NZ_JAFBEP010000011.1 GCF_016908775.1 Defluviitalea raffinosedens
CTGAGAAGTATAAAGAATAGTGGCTATATTATATGAGTTATCCCAAAAAGAGGGTTAACCTGCTTTTTAAAAACCGAGAACAAGTTGACACTGACTTTTTTATTTTGTTGATTTTTATATTAAAATATGTATACTAAAGATAACAGCTCCTACGAGCTTATATTAAGCGCAATACAGTAGGCCATTAAAAATACCCACTTAGGTAGTTCGTTCTATCTAAGTGGGTTTCCTATTTAACATGCTGCTAATGTTATCTTAAACTACTTCCCGTATAAAAGCAGTGCCAGATGATTAAGTGCCTTATCCTTCCTGCGGTACACCTGTGCTCTTTCAAGAAACAGCTTCTCTCCGATGTTTGCCACAGCTTCTGTCTTGCTCACATCATTAACAAAAAATTCTGTCAGTATAAACTGTTCTTCCTCCGACAGGGCTTCCCAAGCAGGCTTGAACCACTCCATATATTCTAATGCCCGCCTGTAACGTTCTTTCAACACATCAATCTCGTCAAGGCAAGCAGCAAGGCGTTCTTCGCCGCTTTTGGGGATTGTGTTTGCCCGGAACTCCGGTAATCTTTGCACTATGAGGGCTTGTCATACGGGTTTCAACTTCATATATATCCTCATCACTGTGCTCGATAATGTACTGCATGCTGCTGTAATCTTTCAAAGCTTCAACAGCAGCCGCTTTTTTATCTAAATACTGCCATGCAATCAGCATATCGCACCTCCAAAAAATCAAGATAAAAAACCTTGATCTTTGAAGCAGTGTGCTTTTTTGCATTGCTTTGCAGTGCTTGTTTCCTTGTTCGTTATTGCTTCGTTCCTTGCAGAAGGTCATACTTTTCCAGAATAACCTTCACCTCATCTACCGAATGGACAACCGCTGCCACTCCTCCTGCATTGAGGATTTTCCTTATAGTTGCTTACTGCAGTTTTGTTGTCTTTCCCGATGGGGTTTTTATTTCAAAAGCTATAAACCGTCCATTTACACAGGCAATAATGTCTGGTATCCCCGCTGTCCCGTACATACCACCATGTTCCTTCCAACAGAAACACCCCGGTACTGTCATTAAGTACCGCAGTACTTTAGTCACAATACTTCTTTCAGACATAACCGCTCATCCTCCAAAAATGTTACCTTTTTCCCTCTTATAACCTCGTAACGTCCAAAAAAGGCATCTCATAAATCAGCTTCCCAAGCGCTTTTCAGGATTTTGTTACCTTGTTACCTCTTTTTGGGGTAGGTGTATACACAAATATTTTTATTTTTATATTTTTTAGTCTTAAAAAAGCAATGGTACTTTCGCGCGTATATATAAAGTTGAGGTAACAAAGGTAACATCGGTAACAAGTGGCTATTCATCAGCGTTTCTGGCGTTACCTTTTTGTTACCTTGTTACCTTTTTCAATACTAAAGAGGCTCAATATCTGTGATTTCAAAACCGCTCACATCGCATCGCTCTTTCAGTATTGAGAAATCAAGAGCCCACGCTTTTTTTGTTTCATTCCCGAAACGCATCGTTTTATTGCTCTCTATAAAAAAGTCACTTTGCCTCAATTGCTTCAAAAACTGGTTATATGGAAGACATTCACCAGTGATTGCATAATCGCGTCTGTACTTGGTATAGCGGTCATATACATCACAGAAACGAATCCCGATAACCTTGCCATCTTTATCAAAAGTGTAGTCTTGATTCGGAGCCAGTTTCATCCGGGCCATGATTTCCAGGGTCTGTTCTACAATGGTCTTGTTATTGCTGCCGCCATCCAGCAAGTACTCCTGCACACCGTTTTGAAGATATCGAATACATGCCCCTTTGTTAATGGGAAATACTTCAGCCCACGTTACATTAAGGAATTCACACAGTTTGTTTACTAGGCTCAATCCGGCATAGCAACAGGCGAGATTATTGACGATACGAGATGGAAACTCATCAGATATCTCTGACTTTGCTTCCTCATACCACTTCTCTGCCTCAGCAACCGATACTCTGAGTGCTATATCCAGCAGGCTCCGACCGAAGCTGCCAAGCAGATCCGCTTTTGCACACAGCTTATAAAATGCTTGTCTATGGCTGGCTGGTTTTAAGTCCTTCTTGCTGAATAGCAATTCTATGCTCCGTTCTCTGATGGCCGCTTCATCCGGCGATTCCTCACCAGCTACAATAATAGGTGCCAACAGTTCATAAGTAACAGCACTTTGATCCGCCCTACCGCGGACACCTTCATGGCCGTCATATGCATCTCGAAGATGGTTGTATAAGGCATTTAGCCTTAACTTATCTATCTTTGAAGGCTTGAACTCATCCATCAACTGCGGTATCAGATTCGATGATGCAGATTCCTTCATCAGTGTAAATGCAGTAACCTGCGTAGCCGCGCGGATTTTGCTGCACGAAAATACCGGCAGAATAACCCGCTCCAATGTATTACTTTTTCCGCTGCCTTGTTCTCCGACAAGCAATAAATGAGGAAACTTGATGCCTGATTTTTTAAGATGCGGTTTAATGAAGCATCCGGCCACCCAGGCCATTACTGATACCGTTTTTATGGGCTCGTTATAGCTGAGGAGCCATTCACCAAGCATAATAAGCTGTTTCTTTGTCAATGGCTCAAAGGTTAGGATATCGGTTGTTATGCTTTTATACTTATCAAGCTGCACGATATTTTCAACAATGTTGCCTCCTGCTTCAATGGCACCATCTTTTGAAACATATACCATCCGCCCGCCATGCTCATAAATCCCAAGAGCCTTGACCCCTGTTTTCCTTACCCACTCCATTTCAGATATATAACCTTTCAGCAGTTCCAAATCTCCTTCTGAGCCAAAATAGCCTAAGGATATTGTCCGGCGGTTCAAGATATTTTTAAATTTTTGGATGTTATTGAAGTCGGTAGTCATAAATGTCTGGCGGTATATTTCATCACGGATTGTAATAAGGTCAGCAGTCATCTGCGTTTCATCTTCCGATACAATCATCTCCACCGGTTGAATGATAAAATTTGTTATAGGATACACACTTTCGCCTCTGGTGCGGTAATACCTGCCCTCATGTTCAAAGATAACTGACTCGCTTTCGCGGCTGTATACGTTCTCTGTAACTTCAATGGCCTTATCCAGTGTCTCCTGCCCATATGTTGCTCCACTTGCATGATGTACCGTATCCCACTTTTCCCGGAATAACCCGGAATTTCTAAACAGCCTGTCCATCTGCTCTTTGTTTTTGCCTGACCAAAAAGCCAGCATACAGCAAAGGGCAAGGTCGGCTTCGGACTGGCTCGGATACCCTGCTTCCTGCCATTTTCCTTCCCATAGCAGATCAAATTCCTTATGGTTTTCGGCTGTACGGGCTTTCTCCAGAATTTCTTCATCTGTAAGCGGCTCTAGCTTACCCACCTTACTGTCTTTCTTGCTTTTTCCTCTCCGTTTTTTACTTTTAATATAATTCTCATGTATCCAGGCCAGTGCCCCGTTATCTTCAGTAATGTAATCAGGAGTCCCTGGCAGTCGCTCGCCAGTCATTGTGAAGTATCTGCTGTGGGCATACATTTCAACGCCGGTTTTAGTGTTTTTATTGCCCTTAGCAGGCATCTCCCCTTTATAGAAAATATGAAGCCCAGTTCCTGAAGGGCTGATTTCCGTATAGGACGGAAACCGCTCAAGGATATCCTTGGCGGTATCGCTTAATTCCCCAGTGTTTTTGTCGCGGCAGTGATCTATGTCTATCCCCACTAAACCTCCGCTTTTTGCGAATACAAAACCTAATCCGGTATAGAGATATTGTTCTTTTGCCGCAATCGCATCGTCAAGGGTCGACCAGTCGTTTGGGTTAGTGCTTGAGGCTTTTCTACCGGTTAAGGGATTGTAAGGGATTTTACTGTCTCTTCCGTCCTTTGTGTTTGGTTCCAGACGCCAGCAGATCCATTGCTTCCGGTTTGCTAATTCTTTAGGGAATGAGATGCTCACTTACACTGCACCTCCTCGCATCGTTCATTAAAATACCGGATCGGAATGCTGCGCTGCTTTGCCTTTTCAATCTCAATGGACATCCCTTTAGTAATTTTTCTGCCAAATACCCACACTTCTGAGCACTTTGACATCAATACCATGCCAAAGTACAAGCCCAGATTTCGCATTTGTTCATCATCGTCGTCCATAAACTGCGGAAACAAGAGGTGCGGAGCAATAGGTATGCAATTCCTGCTCACTGCAAAGCGGCAGTACCCCTGAGCCTTACGGATATTACGTTCTATATCACCAGCATATGGGCTGCAGATAAATACCATCGGTCTGTAAGGCGCTTTCCTGGCCTCTCGCTCAATCCTAAGCAGTGCTTCATAAGGTGTGGGGTCGTAATATCCTTCCGCGTTAAACTTGCTGATACTCATGGTATTACCCCCTGCCTATGCGCTTTTTTGTTCACGTTCGATTACAGGCAATATACCTTTCTTGTTTTTAAGAAGGTCATAGATAAATAGCCTTCCTTTTTGTGTCCAATATGTGTGCATTACGCTTCTTTCTGCATCAATAGCATGAGTCTTGGACTGCGTGTATCCTTGATCGGCGTACTCCTGATATAAAAGCCAGCAGTTTCCCATTTTGTACTGTACTCCAAGATCATGAAGCAGCTTATTGAAAGCGCGGCCAGACATTCCGTAATCCTTGGCAATCTTGCTGATCGGCACAAGGCTTTTATTTTGCAATATGAGATCATAATAGCTCGCTTTGGGCTTCAACTCACTGATAATCTGTTTATTCTTTGCATTCTCTATTTCTAAAGCTTTCCGTCTGTCGCGTTCTGCCTTCAGTTCAGAGAAAATCCTGATACCATACTCCGGATTAGAAATCATATCTTCGATAACTTTATCTGTAGCATAAACTCCATATTTTCTGATCGTGGGCAGCACTTCATCAAAGACCCATCTTTCAAAGCGTTCAGCAGCAGGAAGTTTGCTACGTATAATGAGACGATATAGATTTCCCTCTGTAATATAAGTCCGTTCAACATGCTGTTCAGTCGAGACACCATATTGATTTGTAGTTAAGGTGACCCCGTCGTGTTTCACGACCCCGTCTGGTTTGCAATGGCGTTGTATCGCATCACGAGGGTTACTATATCCTAGCATCCTTGCACAATCCGTTGCAGGAAAGTATTCCTTTCCATCAATAACGAGTACTTTAAGTTCTCCAAATTCTGTATTCTTAAAAACCTGTAAATTAGTCATAATATCAATCCTCCATTTCTTTCATTTCTCCAAAATTTCTTCCTACCGAAGCCTCTGCCACAATAGGTACATCAAATTCAGGGAAGGGTTGTGTTTCCATACACTCTTTTATAAAAACAACTGCTTCGTCCGCCTTGTCTTCCGGTAATTCAAAAACCAGCTCGTCATGTATCTGCAGTATAGGTTTCAGCCAGAGCCTTTCGGGAAGTCCACTGATGATGCGCCCACAGGCAAGCTTTAGAATATCTGCCGCTGTACCTTGAATAGGTGTATTTAATGCGCACCGCTCGGCAAACGACTTCTTGCCCCAATCTGATGACCGAATTCCCAGCAGGTATCTTCGCCTGCCCAGCCATGTTTCTGTATAGCAGCTTACAGCAGCTCGCTTTTTAACCTCATCCTGCCATTTGGCAAGACCGGGGTATCCGGATTTCAAGTTTTGAATGATGGTCTCACATTCGGACAAAGTTGGGTTCAGCCCAGCTTTAAATTTAAGTGTTCTCTGTAAGCCAGTAGGAAACAGGCCATAGAACACACCGAAATTGCAGTTTTTTGCAATGGTCCTGCGCTCTTTATAATGCGGAGCATTTTTGTCTGCTGCCTCTTCAAAAGGAATGCAGTAAATAACAGAAGTGGTCTGAGCATGGATATCACCGCCAGTACGATAGGTTTCCAGCATACGTTTGTCCCTGCAATAAAATGCTCCGACACGTAGTTCTATCTGTGAAAAGTCAAGGGATAAAATAACCTTTCCGTCCGGTGCAATGATAAATTTTCGTACGCCTATTGGGTCATTGTCTTTCTGCGGGCAATTCTGCATATTCGGGTTTCTTGACGCAAATCTGCCTGTCTCTGTCCCCAGCGGCATAAGGTCCGGATGAATCCTGCCGGTATCCTTATCAATAAATCGAAGATACCCGTCTATATAGGTGGATTTGAGTTTTCCCCACTTGCGGTATTCCTGCACCAGTTTAAATAAGCGAACAAGTTCAGGCCTGTTGGATTTACACCATTCTTTTAACAGAATCATGGTTTCATCATCGGCCGCTTCCTGATGTTTTGCGGTCGTTTTCATAACCGGAAGACCGAGATCAGTAAAAAGATATTTTTTAAATGCTGAAGTTGAAGCATTTGCCCCTATTTCTATGTTGCCGATAATTCCGGCAATCTCTTTTCTGATACTGACAATCTTTTCTGCGGCTTCCGCTTGTTTCTTCAGCATGGCTGACTTGTCCACCAATATGCCGTTATACTTCATTATCCCGACATACACAGATGTAGGCGATTCCACCTCTTCCACAATAGTTCTGTGTTTGGATAAGAATCTATCAAACCACTGATTGAAAACATGATACAAGCGAAGAGTGTAGTCGCTGTCTGCACAAGCGTAGCGGATGGTCTTCTCATCCTGAGGGTTCAATTCATCGAAAAACCGACCGTCAGTAACCGTTGAGAATTCTGTCATTTCCGCTTTGCATAGTGCGGGTGCAAGTGTTTTAAGTCCGCTGTCAGCAAGGCTTCTGAACTCCCACTTGCTTTTTAATGTAAGCTGTGATGCTGCAATAGTGTCATAACAAGGCTTTTGAAGGACGATACCTCTTGCGTAAAGGAACATAGACTCAAAAGCTAGGTTATGAGCAACCTTTATTACGTCTTTTGATTCGAACAGCGGTTTTAAATACTCCCATATTGCCTTCTGGTTCTCCGCGTTTTGCCCGCTGCGATGTTTAAGTGGAACATATATTGCAGTCCCTTCTGATACTGAAAAACTGATCCCCGTAATATCTGCTCTATGAGCATCCAAAGCCGCACTTTTATCATTCCTCCATTTATCGCAGGGCGACGTTTCAAAGTCGAAAGCAAATAAGACAGTGTTTTTCAGATACTCTTTTATTTCAGACAGCTTATAAACACATTTGTATCCCATGCGGTTCTCCTTTCCGCCCTATCGGAGATGGAAGTTACTCTCCGATAGGGCCTTTGATCACTTAAGCGGCTCAGTAATTTCACCTGATTCAGGGTCTACATTTATTACCTCTTCACCGGCAGGTTCAGTATCATGGCCGACTCGGGTACTAAATGCTTTGACCTGCTCGGATAGCTTGGATATCAACACATATTCGTCAGCGGTCAGATCCCGATCTACAGCAAACTGAGCCTGGGAATAGGTGATACCGCTTGAATTGGTCGCCTTTTTCAATGAAAAGCGGGTAACAACGCTGTTTGATTTTTTGCCTTTTGAAAGCAGCCTTTTGATGTAGCGGGAAAACTCTTTCAACGATCCAGTAGGCAAAGAGAGTATTAACGGGAAAATTTCTCCTTCACGCAGAACATATATCCTGCGGCGATTTTTGCAAGCTTTGCTGCCGTTTTCCCCTGAACCGAACTGATTATATGGACATTTGGCACAGCTTCCTCCGGGATCTCCTTCACCGGTTACACCATCAAAACTTCCACAATCCGGCGGGTTACTTCCTCCGGTATACTTGTCCTTGTAGTATGCATAAAGTGGATGATGATAAAGAATTACCGCTGAGAACTCTTTGACATTATCCGGTTCTCCTGGATTTTCACCAGGCACTTCGAATACTGTACTGCCTGCGGACGGGATTTTTATGCGTTCAAAAGTCATGTCAAGACCGTCAAGTTCTGATGCCATTGCCTCGTTTAGATTAAAATCAGCGAGCTGAAGAAAACCTGCATTTTCGCTAATAGTTACGAGTTCATTGTTTTTCATGCTTTTATACCTCCGTAAATATGAATTTGAAATGTAATCTATATCATTGTTCTTTGAAACTTTGATCTTAGAACCGTTATTCCTTGAGCATTGATATTGGAGCATTGCTTTCTGAACTTATTTACCTTGCTGCTTTCCGCACAGTTACTGTTGTTTTTTCGAAGACATTCACAAGGCCTTTCAACCAGTCCGGAAGCTCGTCCCCATTCTCCGCAATCTGTTCTTTAACAAATGCCGACAGAGAGTTTGCATTGACTGTTTCATAGATGAGTTCTCCGAAGCCTTTACTGCGCAGAGTATCAAACAGTTCTTCCTTCATGCCTGCGGCAGCACTGGCTCTTGTCGTCGTTGAAAGGCAGAACATTGTTCCTGCTCTTGTGAAGTTTTGCGTCTCACTGCTGATCATCAGCTCAGACAGGCGGTATTCAACATCGTCAATCTCCGCATTTATGCTTTTCAGTTCCTCTTCAACAGCCTTCTTTGCCTCGCGCAGCTCCTTAAGGTGGTCAGCAAGTTCAAACATCGCATTATTGCTCATAGCTTTCACCTCCTTCTGGAGCAAAGGGGTTTGTTCCTTTGCGGTAGTCGTCTATTAGCATTTTTGCAAGATCTGCCTTATTGCGCAGAGCTGTCAGAATTTTTGAGTCTACGGTACCCTTGGCGATAAGGTAGATATATGTGCAGCCGTTCTTCTGTCCAACTCTATGGATGCGGGCTTTTGTCTGCTCAAAATTCGACATGGAGTAATCAAGGGAGTAAAATACCATTGTGCTTGCAGCGGTTAGTGTAATACCGAGTCCAGCGGTTGCAATCTGGCCTACAAACACCATGCAGTCGGGATCACATTGAAACCGGTTTACTTGTTCTTGGCGATCCTTAGTCGCACCATAAATACACGCATAGCCGATGTCCTTCTTCTCCAGCATCCTGCATATGGCATGGATTTCAGGAATAAACCTCGCTATGACAACCAGCTTATGCCCTTCTTGAATGCTGCTTTCAAGGATATCCTCAAGAGCTTTCAGTTTGGCATCACTAACTTGCTCGATTTTCCCGCCGTCATCGCTTCCGATGAATCCGCCGGTTAATTGCGAAAGACGAAGCAAGCGTGTCAGTATGTTTGTAGCTGTTACTTCTCCTGCTGACAGCTCAGTATAGCTTTGTTTGACAAGCTCTTTATATTTCTTTAAAGTGACAGGCTCAAGCTCAATATGGCGAATAATATCGGTGGTTTCCGGCAAATCCAGACACTCCGCTTTGGTCGCCCGGAATGCAATGCTGTGAATCCTTTTCATCAAATCCTGTTCCATTGATTTTTTCAGCACTGGCGTATGGTTGCCATAGCCAACCATGTTGAAATACCGGTTTCGGAATGCATAGAAGCTATTTCCAAAGATACGAGGATCAAGAAACTTGTACTGGCTGAATACATCTATGGCTTTGTTGGTTATAACCGTTCCTGTCAGTAGGAGCCGATACTGGGCAAGTAAGCCCAACCGGTGCATTGCCTTTGAAACCGCTGTATTATGTGTTTTAATTTTGTGTCCTTCATCAGCAATGATAATGTCAGGATGCCAGTTTGCCAGTTCCTTTTCCATTCTCCATGCAGATTCGTAGTTGATTACCACTACATGGACACCTTCGCCAGTTAAAAATCTTAGTTGTTGGATTTTCTTTTGAATCGTGCCATTAAGGACTATAAGCTGATATGGGAAATTTGCGAACCGTTTAAACTCGTCTTCCCACACTCCCAGAATGGAAAGCGGCGCAACTATTAGCACACGTTTTATTCTTCCTGCAGCAAGCAATGCTCCTATAATGGCGATTGAGACAAGAGTTTTCCCAGTGCTGGTCAGCCCATTTCCATCAGGAGCGCTGCACCCCATCCGGAAATGGCAGAAACACCACCACCCTTCAGAAGTTCGAATAGACTGCAGATGAAATTGAAAGCACGAATCTGATGCTTGTATGGTCTGCCCTTTATGGGCATTGGAATTATTTGCTGCACTTTTGCATTGCTCATTGAGTCTTGCATCTTATATCCTCCATCCTTCAATTTTGAGGGTTGGCCAACTCTCTGACTCAATGCTACTCGAATTGTTAAAGCCTGTCTGGACATCTAAAGTCCATGTTTTGGGCAAAAAAATAGCCATTATGCAGGAAGGTTTTTGCGCCTTTTTTGCATAATGGCTTAAAATCTCATTATAATAGCCGGTTTAAAATATAAAAAGTTGGACTTCCGAAGTCCAACAATTTTTTATCTTATCATTTCTTTATATGCCTTCGCACAAAGAGGGGAAAGTCCCAAGGCTTCCAAAACTTCATTGCATTCATATATTGAATGCCCTCTATACGAATGGATAAGCTTTTTATACGCCAATTGCTGTGGAGTGTTATTGAGAGTATATCCGGCAAGCTTTAATATCTCTTCACTGTATGTAGGGCTTAGCTCCAATCCGATGCAGATTGCCACAACGGTTTCTAAAGTTGGATTGTTAAGTTCATTGTTTTTTATTCTGTCATATGTTTTTCCTGAAAGCAAAGTCTTTTCAATAAAAACAACCTTATTGTAGCCTTTTCTTTTGATATGTCCACATACCGCTTGGGAAAATGTCTGGGTTGTGCGGCTCAAATGCTGACCTTCTTCGACGAATTCTTCGTGAAATTTTTTTAGCTCTTCTGAACGATTAAATACCTCCATATTATGCTTGTCCGGATTAAATGTCGGCACTCTGTTATAATCCGGTGTAGCTTTACGGAACATTATAGAATCGAGGTATACTACAATGTCCATCTTGGAGGCTTTATTTAGTTTTAAATCAAACAGAAGGCAGCATTCATCTACATGCAGTTTTGCATAATCTGTAAGATCAAGGCTTCCATTTTCTAACCTTTTAATATACTTGGAGTCATTAATTACATAATGACCGTCAACATAAATAAAATTGCCGCTGTCTATGATCTTTGCGAATTCCGGATTTGCATAGTATTCAAAAAAGGAATCGCTTAGGCTAATACTGTATGTTTGGTTATTTTGCAACGAGTCTGCCTTAAATGAATAATTGCTGATAAAGTGGTCATTAACGTATGTATATACACCTTCAACTTCCTTATATCCAAGGTCAAGCATCCTTATTTTGGCTGCTATCCTTGACACCTGGAAGAAGTCAGCTAATTCATACACGACATTTTCCATTATATTTAACCTGTCGTGAGTACCAAAAAGGAGCTCATTCTTTTTAATTAGCTCCTCAATCTTTTTGATAGTCGTTGATTTAGGCATAAGGATGCGGGGTGCGATTCCGTTAGCATGCCATTCCATCCAGTCTTCTGGCGTCCATTGCTTTTTGTATTTAGTTGTTTCGTTTACTCTACAGCTTATGAGTAAAGCATCGCTGTTATATGTCTTAACTAACTCATGGTATTTTCTATGCTTATACCAGTGAACACACTCATGAATAATGGTATTGTTCATGCACCCTACGTTTCGCATGAAATACACATTAGGATCCACGAGAATAGTTCCTCTTGAAACTTCCAAAAGCTTATATGTTCTTTCATTTCTGTCGTAATATTCTATCGTACAATCTCCAAAAACTATTTGACCAAATATAGTGAAATGCTTTGTTAACTGGATTTCCTTAACCTTAAGCCCCATTCTTTTCGCTACTTCATCTACCGGAATAGGCACAGGAGTACTTAATGCTTCTGGGAAAAATTCACTTAGAAACTCGGTAGCAACATCGTCAAACTGTTCCTTTTCTATAATTGGCACTAAATATTCAGACAGTCGGCCTATTTTGCTCTCTCTGTACTTGTTGTATATTGAAACAGAGTTGATTTGAAAATTCTGAATTCCGTCATCAAGGTCAGCTCTGCAGGAGATACGGAACCATTGTTCTATACCGTCATTTTCGCGATTCCTTCGTACTGTTTCTGCTATTTCAACTTCGGCTGAAACAATTACATCAAATAAAATACTATTGCCTGGTGAATCGGTTATGTCAATCGTTATAATGTCAAAATCGGATAAAGCCGCTTCATCCGGTGATTGCACACGGTATGAGTTGGATTCCAGCTTATCCGGGTTGTCCTCAATATACTCGGACAATTCGTCAAAGAGTTCATTGTAATACATATTTGCAATAACATCTCTGAACGAGCTGACGCTTGCCATACCGTACCTCCCTAATAACATTTCATCATACAGACCAGATATTTCCTTATGTAAATTATAGCATAAATTGCGAAAAACACAATAATTAATTTGCGAACTCAAATTTTTGTTGTGTTTTAACCAGCTTTATGATATTCTTTATATTACAAGGCGAGGTGACAATTATGGCCGTAAGCTATAAAAAACTCTGGAAGCTCCTTATTGATAAAGATATGAAAAAGAAAGATTTAAGAGAAGCGGCTGGTATTAGTACATCTACAATGGCAAAACTTAGTAAAAACGAAAATGTTAATACAGATATCTTAGTCAAAATATGTAAGGCTCTTAATTGCGATATCGCTGATATTATGGAAATAACTGAGGATTAAACTTTTACATACTTTTTTAGGAGGTATATATAAATGTCAAAATATGCTTCATTAGACGCTAGAACTGAATTAGAACAAACAGTAGCTGAAGATTTTAAGGCTGCTTTTGAAAAAAGAGGATTTACAGTTAAACATAACGGAGGTGTAACTCATGCACCTGCCGGAGTACCTGATATTGAAATGTTTGATGCTAATTTTAATTTTAATATTGAAGTAACCAAACGAGTAGGAGCACAACAAGACGGGGAATTTAACTCAATAAGGGATCATCTTAATTCTTTTAAAAATAATAATACCCAAAAAATGTATATTGTATATTTATATCGCCAAATACGTCTCAAAGAATGATTGATAGCATTAAAGACCATAATCGTCAAAGAGTAATTGAAGGAAATCCTGATTTGAAAATATTACCACTATCATTTGAAACATTAGAGCTGTATTTAGAGCGTTTAGCAAAGAGTGAAGCAGACTTGTATCCAATAAGTAGCCTTATCAATTTGTTTTCAAATTTTAATAGTTTTGTAGATGATTTACGAATAAAAAAACTATTACAACAAATAATTTTCCCTAATGATTTTGATTTTGAGCAAAAAATATTACAAGAAGAAAAAGATAGAGATAGTGAAACCCTTAATAATTTAGTAAAAGACTTAATCAAACTTGAAAATTATATGCGAGAAAATGGCGTTGCTACTGGAGGTGCTGCGATTAATGCATTAATATATCTTGTATTTGTAAAACTATATGAAGAAAAAAGAGAAAGAGAAAATGGAGACCAGAATCGCTTTTCAAATGTTAAATCCTTTGAAAAATATATAAGAAATGTTAGTGGGAGAATACGTAATCAAAAAAGAGCAATACACGAATTGTTTAGATCGATAAAGGATGAAGCGCAATTCGTTGAATCAGGAATGTTCACAAACACTGATAATTTTCCTGATTCTTTGAATGATGACTTTATTATGGAAAAAGTCCTGCCAATATTTAGTCAATATAATTTTCTAGGAACTACTGTAGATGCATTAGGAGCTGTTTATGAAGTTCTGGCCTTAAGATCTGAAAAAGATGTAAAAGTTGGCCAGTTTTTTACTCCTGAAAAAGTAGTAAAATTTATGGTAAAAATGGCTGAGTTAAGTCCAGATGATTATGTCCTTGATCCCGCATGTGGAACTGGGCGGTTTTTGATACACGCGATGGATGATATGATCTCAAAAATAAATGAACCCACAACTACCAAGCGCGATAAAAAGAAGAATAAAATTCAACAAAAACAATTGTTTGGCGCTGATATTGACATGAGAATTGCTAAAATTGCAAAAATGAATATGTGGATACATGGAGATGGAAAATCGAATATCAAAGGTGAGGTTAATGGAATAACACTACATCGTAATATTAAAGGTTTTAATGATGATGTGGGCTGTGATAATAGTTTTGATGTTATTTTAACGAATCCCCCTTTGGGTGAGCTAAACTATCAGACAGCAACTTTTACTGATTTGGGTGATGTAAAAGAACGATTGATGCGCATTCCAATATTGCCAATTAAAAATAAGACTAAAGAAAAAAGAGATACTATTGCACAAAGAATAGAAGTACATAGACGTGAACTTGAAGAAATGATTGATTTAAAAAATAAAGCAGAATTAGATAGAAGTTTAAGCAAAAAAGAGTTAAATTCATTAAAGAGAAAAATTGAAAATAAAATACGAACTATAGAGAATAATCAATCTCAGTTGTCCGAAATAGAATCTCAAATAGCTTCTGGAAATTGTGAAATTGAGGTTACAGGTAATACAATGAAAGGAGGAGCTTTATTTTTAACAGCCATTTGGCACTATTTAAAAAATAATACAGAAAAAAGTGAATTACCAGAATGGCGTGGAGGTAAATTGCTCACCATTTTAGATGAAGGCATTCTTAATACGGACAATTATAAACATGTTCGTGACTATATAAAAACGCACTTTTATATTAAAGCTATAATATCTTTAACTAGAGATGCTTTCGTTCCTGTATCAAAGACTTCAACTAAAACTTCTATTCTCTATGCAATTAAGAAAACAGACCTAACAGCTATACAAAGAGAACCCATATTTTTTGCTCACGTTGATAAAGTTGGGGTTGATACAAAAGGAAAGGAATGTGAAAATCATTTAGATAAAATATTAGAAGAATATTTTGCTTTTAAAATTGCTGTAATTAATTCATATAAAGGACTTGAGTTTAGAAGAGATATTTTTGAATCACTTTATACTGGAGGAAATAAATAATGTATACGACAAATTACTTTTACAGGTATGTAGAAGATCTGTCTACAAGGTTTGACCAACATTTTCTTAATCCTATATGGAATATTAAAATAGATAGAATGAATAAAAGTAATTTTGTACCACTTCATGTGTATTTAAGTAATAATATATAATCCGGAACAACACCAAAGAAAGAACAGATGTATACAAGCGACATTGCGCCAAGTGATAGTTTTAATTTTATACAAATTGGCTCTATAGATTGGAAAGGAAACATTGATAGCGAGACAGACTATAAAATTGATTCACAATTCCTTGAATCATTAGACGAATCTTCTATTATAAGAAAAAATGATCTGCTTCTTGCTGCTACAGGAGCTACTATTGGAAAAGTAGGAATATATAAATCCGATGAACCAAGTATTGCATGTGCTGATCTATTAACTATAAGATTAAAAGATGAAAGGTTAGCAGAAATAATACACTTTTTTTTGCTTTCCGATTATGGCAAGGAACAAATTATAAGAAATATATTTGGCTCTACTAATGGGCATATTAAGAGTGCTGATATAGAAAATATTCTTGTGCCCAGAATTGATGACAATTTGATTAAATCATTTTATCAAGAGATAGTTCCTCAAATAAACTATTATTATACAATTAAAGAAAAAGAAAAAAAATTATTATTAGAAATAGATGCTACCATATTAAGTGAATTAAACTGGAAAGCAAATTTTAATACATTTCCAGTATCCGAATACACACATAGCTTTTTTAGATATCCGTCAGAAATTAATTCCAGATTAGATACCTTGTATAACGATATTATATTTGATTTTCTTTATAAAAATATTGAAGCATCTCCATATGATTTTTTTGAATTATCAAAGTTTGTTGATTTAAGATTGGAGCTTCGAAATCCACAAAATGAACCTGAACAATATTTTGATTATGTTGATATTGGTAGTATAGATACAACTTACGGAATAATATATCCGACAAGAATGCAAGGAAATGAAGCAACAAGTTCTAGAATGCGTCAAGTTATGTATGCTAATGATATTCTTGTTTCGACAACGAGACCAACTAGAAGAGCAATTGCCACAGTGACTGATTATCTAGACAATCAGATATGTTCTACTGGTTTTGCAGTATTAATTCCAAAAAGGGATGTAATTGGGGAATTTCTATTTCATATACTCCGAAGTGAAATTGTAACTGCTCAGTTTGAAAGGTTATGTAGCGGATCTGGATACCCAGCAATTAATAAAGAAAATGATGTACTTCGGGTTCTAGTACCTGAAGTTAATAAAGATGAACAGGATAGAATTCTTTCTAAAATAACAGCAAAACTTCAACTCGCAAAAAGTATGGGAGACGAAGCAGAAAAAATATGGCATAAAGGTTTGAATAGGTTTGAAAATTTAGTTATAAGGAAGTGAAGAAAGAAAAAATACATTGTGGCAAAAACTTCACATCTATCCTGTATCCTCAACCCCTTGTAAAAAGGGGGTTATCTAATCTGGTAACTCAACTATTAATTTTCGGGACGGTTGATATGTTCCCTCAAGCAACAAAAATAAGGGTTTCCTGACATTGTATCCTCCGGCAAAGTAACCGTGAGAAAAACTCAATGTCTGGAAACCCTTTATTTACGGGCATTTGTGGTCCTTATATTCCTATACCATTGATAGAGTAGAGCAGTGGGATTGCCACCGCCCCCTCATCAAACCGTACGTGCGGTTTTCCCGCATATGGCTTTCCATTATTCTTTCCTTTAGTATTCAACCTCAAATACTTGCCAATCCTGCCTACAAGGTCAATTCTCTGACAACACCTGTTTGTTAATGTTACTCTAAAATCATTTCTTTCCACAGTTAGTTGAAACTCAACGTTTTCATAATTGTAAATCTCCAATTTCTAATTCGATTTTAATTTTTCAACTAAAGCAAGAAAGAACAAATTTTGATTGACATTTACAGGGGAAAATTCGATTGAAATATTGGTAAATTAACCATACAACATTACTATTGTATTATTGCAGAATAATCGGTAATCCTACTAAGCACTTATAGTTGAAAATATGTATCCAAGACCTACCATAATAACATTTGAAATACTATGCATTAGCATTGGATATATAACACTGTTACTTTCTTGATATGCTTTTCCATAGACTATCCCAAGAACAAAGCAGTATATCAGCTGAAGGTAATTCATATCTATTGAAAATGGATTGATAGTCCATCTAATATGTGCAATTGAAAACAATACTGCTGCTATAATAACCTCATAGGACAAGTTCAGTTTTGTAAATTTTTTCTCATTATTACTGCCAATTCGGAATGTGAGAATCCCTATAGGTAAAGCACGAAATAAAACTTCTTCTGATGTCCCTGACAACAATAGTTGGAACCCTAATGTGCCTAGAACATTTTTCACATTTAACGGATAATCATATTTTATAATTTGATTACTAAAAAATCTAATCCCATATGAGATTAGGGTAAATATAAGTACAGCAACTGTAAAAACTAACAAATACTTTATTCCTAATTTCTTATCTCCCAAACTAAAACCAAAATCAATTTTATATTTTTTATTAAGTATTATAATAGCTAATAACGCTATTAGCATCTGTACAATATGATGTACGGATACATATGCAAAAATACCATATTCATCTATTGCCCTGTAATCAAAACAGTTAGCAATTAAATTTCCAACTTTACTCGCGAATTGCTGGAATATTAATAGTAAGGCTATTGCTAGTATACTTAACCCTGTTTGATTGCTTTTGCTGTTTATCATATGTTTCTATCATCCTATCCCTTCGATTGCTCAATAGTATGTTAAGTAATTATTATACATTATAATATACAAAGGATTTTAATTTATGTCATATAGTCAAATTCATAACCAGCTAACATTTAGCTTTCTTATCTTCTTTGTTTTTAAGCCAATAGCCATAGATTATCCCGACAACTACCCCTATGACATGAGCAACAGCACTATCTAATGTTTGAGGGTTCAAAACTGCTAAAATCACAGTTATGATAACTAATACCCACATCCACTGCTTAGCCTTTGAGCCTAATAATACAGTATTAGGTCTCAATGTTGCAAATGTACCTACTATTCCAAAAACTGCAGCGGAAGCTCCCGCTATAAGCCCTGCCCGTTGAGCTATTAATCTAGTAAATAGAAGTGTTATACTACCTATCAGCCCTGCTATAAAGTAAACTATCGTTACTGTTTTTGCATTTGCTATCTTTTCCAAATTTGGTCCAAATAAGAAAAATATACCCATATTAAAAGCAAGATGAATAAACGCTTCATGGGATAAAAACACAGTTATTAATGTCCAAGGTTTTTCTAGTATTACAGACATCTCATGATTCAGCAATAAATTCTCTCTAAGGCTAGGAGCTACACTTAAAGCAATAAATAAAACTATATTTATAAGTATAATAGCTAATGTCCCTTTCCCTATAAAAATACCTTCTCTATGCTTTCCCATCATTTTCCCCTTCATCTCATTTCTCCTTTCTAAGCCTAGCTAATATATCATTTTATTTAACTAGCCTTTTATCATCTTTTACTCTGCGGTTCTCTAGTATGTAGGAAAAGTATACCGTTTTCACATGGCTTATATCACAAGAATTGATTTCTGTAGGTGTTTTACAGCATCTGTTCGTAGGAATATGTCAATCAGTTTTAGGCATTTTTTGAAAAATTTCAGTTCACGGATACACCTCTACCTATACGCAAATCACCCATGTTAGATAAGCAAAGGAATCTCTCGTTTTAAAATTTTGCTTAATTCATGCCCATTCTCAATAATTCATCAGTCAGTGCACGGCGGCCTTTTTCACCAAAATCCAATTCGTTTTTTTCAAAACTACATACCATTAAAAACTACATACCATTAAATTTTCATGATTTCTGTTGCACTCAATAATTATCTGTCCGGATTTTCCAACAAACATCGTGGAAGCTGTCTGAAATGGTGCAATTGAACTTACCGATAGTATCGGACAAATATTTTCTACCGCTCTAGTTTGCAAATGTGTTTTTAGTAAATTATATCTGTCAGTATCGTTATTATCAGAAACATCGTAAAACAGAATAACATTTAAATCTGTATTTTGGCAATACAATTCTCTGAAATACTCGGGAAATCGCACTTCAAAACATATCCGTATTCCTACAGTAATACCATTGATTTTGAAAACGCCGTGCTTATTACCTTTTTCAAAGTTCTCTTTATCCCAACCCCATAGGGCTGTTTATCATAAGATGTCATCGGCGTTCCCGGACGAAAAATTACGGCTCTGTTAAAAATAGAATTACCCTCACTACATATCGTACCGATAACTAAACCTATCCCTGTTTCATTAGAAATTGTTTGCAGTTTGACAAGCAAATTATCCACCAACTCAAAATCAACAGAATCGGTGTTTGGAATACTCAAAGGCGGATATCCTGCCAAACAACATTCCGGAAACACTAACAGACTAACACCTTTGATGGCTGGCTTCATATATAGCTTTTTTGATAATACTGTAATTCCGTCGAATATCACCCGAAACAGCAAATTGATATGCAGCAATTTTCATTTTTTCCTCCTTTGCATCATATAGCTCTCGTTTATTCCTACCAGCGCCTCCAAATATCTATTAATAAATATTTCATCAAAAACTAGTCCATTTCATTTAGGTTAGTATTATAACTCTCCGGCACTACACTCTCTAGTATCGAGGCACATCAATGCCACACACTCAGCATGATTCGTGTGGGGGAACATGTCTACACATCGTACTTTTTCTACTTTATAACCGTTCTCTACAAACACTTTCAAATCCCTTGCCAAAGATGTCGGTTTGCAGGATACGTATACCATCTGTGGGGCGCCGAAGTTGATGATTTTATGGATGGCTTTGGGATGGATACCATCCCGGGGTGGATCCAGGATGATTAAATCTGGCTTGTCTTTTAGTTCATCTACTTTTGTCAGCACGTCTCCAGCGATGAATTCGCAATTATGAAGGCCATTTAATTTGGCGTTTTCTTTGGCTGCTTTTACTGCTTCTTCCACGATTTCAATGCCTATAACTTTTTTTGAAACGTCCGCCATGATTTGCGCGATGGTTCCTGTTCCGCAGTATAAGTCGAATATGATTTTATCTTTTGTGGAACCGGCAAAATCTCTTACGACAGAATAAAGTCTTTCTGCACCAAAGGAATTCGTCTGGAAGAAGGAAAAGGCGGATATTTTGAACTTAAGGCCCAGGATTTCTTCCATAAAGTAATCTTGTCCGTAAAGAATGCGGGTTTCTTCACTTTGCACCACATCGGCCAGACTGTCATTAATGGTATGAAGTATTCCTTTAACTTCGCCTTCAAGTTTAATTTCAAGTATTTCTTGAACTAAGCCTGATAAGTCCACTTCCATCTGTGAACTGGTAACTAAGTTAACTAAGATTTCTCCTAATTTTGCGCTTTTTCGCACGACTAAATGTCGAAGATATCCTTCATGTCTTCTATTATGATAAAAAGGTATTTTTCTTTCCTTAAAGTACTCGAGTACTGTCATCATAATCTTTGTAAAATCTTCATCTACGATTTGGCAGCCTTCTACAGTAACCATTTCGTAGAAACTGCCCTTTTTATGCATCCCTAGAGCTAAGTCCCCGTCTTTTTCTACGTCTCCAAAGGAGAATTCCATTTTATTGCGATAGGAATATTCTGATGGGCTGGGTACGATATCCAGAAACTCATATCCTTCTATCCCTGCATTGTCCAGCAATCTTTTTACTTGATTTTGTTTAAGCTTGAGTTGCTCTTCATAAGGCAAGGTTTGATAAGTACATCCTCCACATATTCCAAAATGGGGGCAAGCGGCTTCTTTTTCTATAGGCGCTCTTTCCAAAACTTCTAAAATCGATGCTTCTATTTTGTCTCTGCGTTTTTTGGTAATCTTAACTTTTACTTTTTGGCCTTTGATTGCATCTTTTATGATTACTTTTTGATCATCTATATAGGCGATACCTTTGTTCGGAAATATTACATCTTCTATAATGGTTTCATAGATTTCATTTTTCTTAGGCATGATTTTCCTCCACTGAATTAGATTGGTCTTATATTATCAGTCGTTCTATTTTTAATTATTATTCTCCCCTGAAGAAAGAATATTTCTCAACTATATCACAAATTAGTTCTCTTTTTTATCCTTTTGAGCCATCATCATTGGATAAAGTTGCTTTTACAGGGGCTACTGTAAAATAATAATTAAAAAGCCTTCTATAGAAATAGCTTAAATATTTCCAGTAGAAGGCTGAATCCTTTTGTATAATATTTGAAAACTGTCTACTCTTCCTCTGGTTCGTCCCAGTTGTGGTACACCTCTTGAACATCATCGTCATCTTCAAGAAGATCTAATAAAATCCTCATTTTCTTTATGTCTTGTTCATCTGTTAATGTTGTTGTTGTCTGAGGAATCATTGCTATTTCTGCTGATGCCATCTTAATGCCTGCTTTTTCAAGTGCTTCTCTTACAGCAGAAAAGTCTTCAGGAGCTGTTAAAACTTCATATCCTTCTTCTTCTACATTAAAGTCTTCTGCTCCGGCATCCAAAGCAAGCATCATCAGCTCATCTTCATCGATATCGTCGCTTCTTTCGATGATGATTTGACCTTTTTTATCAAACATGAATGATACGCATCCGGTAGTGCCCAGGTTCCCTCCGCCTTTTGAGAAAGCATGGCGAACATTGGCTGCCGTACGATTTTTATTATCTGTTAATACTTCTACTATAACGGCTACTCCACTGGGACCGTAACCTTCATAAGTAATAGGTTCATAACTAACTCCAGATACATCTCCCGCTGCTTTCTTAATACTTCTTTCTATTGTATCATTAGGCATATTGTTTGATTTTGCCTTTGCAATGACATCTCTTAATTTTGCATTATTCGCAGGATCTGGACCGCCTTCCTTAACTGCAACTGCAATCTCTCTACCGATTTTTGTAAATATTTTACCCTTCTTAGCATCAGCTTTTTCTTTTTTGTGCTTTATGTTCGCAAACTTAGAATGTCCCGACATTCTATTTCCTCCTAACATTCTTGTATCTGAAATATTTTAGCATGATTCTAGCGATTTGACAATATCGCTTATTTCTTTCAGGCTTGAAACGGTATAGTCAGCATACTGGTCTTTTTCTGGCTCTTCTTTCCCTTTAGGATTAAACCATATGGTTTTCATCCCTGCATCTTTTGCACCTATAATATCTGCCCCAAAATCATCTCCGATAAACAGAGCTTCTTCATGTAATATATGAGCCTGATTCATGGCATAGGCAAATATCTCCGGATGGGGCTTTGCTTTTCCCACCTCTCCAGAATATACAATCCATTTAAAGTATTGCTTTAACCCTGATCGGTCTATTTTCATGACTTGAGTTTCGGAAAAACCATTTGTAATGATCCCCAAAGGATATCTTTCTGTTAATTCATCTAATAATTCTTTTGCCCCCTCAACTAAAAAAGTCCATGTAGGATATATGGATAAATAAAGCTCATTTAATGTGATAGCTAAATCCCGATCTGCAATATTATAACGCCCCAATAAATCTATAAAACGATTGATCCGTACTTCTTCATGTTTTAGCTCTCCTTTTTTATAGGCGTCCCATACCTTAGCATTGCAGCCATCATAGATTCTGGCAAATGTATCTTGATCATCCGGAATGGGATGAAGTTGTATTAAATATTCATATACCCTTTCTATGGTTCTTCTCTGCGCTTTGTCATGATCCCATAAAGTATTATCCAGGTCAAAGAAAATAGCTTTAATCATCTTGATTCCTCTCAATCCATTGTATTTTTATTAAAAGTATGTAAACGAATTAAAACGAAAGCTATGCATTTCTTGTCGAATCATGTTGACAAATTTATATTAATAATCGTACCATAAATATTATAACGGCTACAACACAATAATAACAGGCGATCTGGAAAACAAGAAGGCAAGACTAACAAGACTTAATTACAAAGGAGGAACTTCAATGAAAAAATTGGTGCATAGGTTGTTTATATTCACTTTCATCATGATGATCTGTCAAACTACCGTCTTTGCGTCATATACCTACTCAAATGAAATGTTTGACGGCAGAAAGTATTATCATACGTATTATCTATATGTAAATAATACTGAAATTACAACACCGGTTATGACAAGGAAAAATCACATTCCATATATACCATTAAAAGCGGTTGTAACTGCAATGGGTGATTCTTGCACTATGTCCAATAATCAAATCATCGTAACAAAAAAGGACAAAACAAAGATCGTAATGAAACCCAATTCTATTTACTTAACTGTAAATGGCAAAATTGAGCAATTCCTTTATAAGCAAGATGATTGGAATGAGTATGCCAATTACTACCCAATAATTAAAAACAATACTTTTTATGTGCCGTTTACTTATACATTTTCCAGGATCTTCGGTTATGAAGTGCATCAAGAAAGAAAAAACGGGCCGTCTACCTCCAATTCTATCAGTGAAATTATATCCATTTATATCGGGAAGGCACCAGAAAGATTTTATACCCCTTCAGCATATCCTTACGTATACCAATATGAATTGCCGACCCAGTCACCTTGGGGAGATTCAAAGATTAGCCTTCTTCCGGTTAAAGATTTTAGTCAGTTTAATACCAGACATACGACTAAAAATCCTATAAAAGATTTTCTTCACTTTTATGATACTATGCCCAATTTCATATGCAGTCCTCCAAGAGAGTATCCCGGCTTTAGTACTGTACCTTACAAGCAAAGATGGGCTAATTTTGCTGATGAATTAAGAAATGGAACATATAAAGTCGACTACACTCTTTATGGGTATGATGCTTATGGAATATATGATGTAGCGCAAAGCAATATCTATATTAATCAATCTGCCGATCAAGTCACCATAGGTTTGAATGGATTTGCATATAAGACCTGGGGGCAAAGATTAGGAGATGACAAAGTTCTGACTGAAATATATGATTTTAATTCTGCTGCTGCAATTCATTCGATTCTTAGCTATTACATGCCTAATGAAGGAGAAAAATTATTTGACAAACTGAGAAATGATGAGTTTTATTGGGAACAGCCTGTAAAATATGCTAAAGATCAATGTACTGTGACCATCAGGCATACGACCGGACCTACTGTCATTCATATACAATGGGACAAATAATTATTATGTAATAAAATATCCCCTTGAATTGGGTTCAAGGGGATATTTTATTTTAGTCTTGATTAAATAATGCTGTACTCAGATATCTTTCTCCGTAGCTTGGGGAAATCGCTAATACTTTCTTGCCTTTGCCAAGTCTTTTGGCAACTTTTAAAGCAGCAGCAACAGCAGCACCAGAAGAGATTCCTACAAGGATACCTTCTTCTTTTGCCATTCTTCTTGCTGTTTCCAATGCCTCTTCGTCTGCAATCTTTTCAATAGAATCATATATTTTGGTATCCAATACTTGTGGAACAAATCCTGCACCGATTCCCTGAATCAAGTGTGGTCCCTTCTTTTCTCCTGATAATACAGCGGATTTTGCAGGTTCCACTGCTACGATTTCTATATTAGGAATAGCTTCTTTTAATACCTGGCCGCAGCCTGTAATGGTTCCACCGGTTCCTACACCTGATACAAAAGCATCCAAATCCGTACCCATAGCCTCAAGAATTTCTTTTGCAGTCGTTTGGCGGTGAATTTCAGGATTTGCAGGGTTTTCAAATTGCTGTGGCATGAAGTAGCCTTCTTTTTCTACTAATTCCTTAGCTTTATTGATTGCTCCTGTCATTCCTTCTGCACCAGGAGTTAAATAGAGTTCCGCGCCGAATGCTTTTAAAAGTTTTCTTCTTTCCAAACTCATGGTCTCAGGCATGGTTAATACAACCTTATATCCTTTAGCTGCCCCAATCATCGCCAATCCTATTCCAGTATTTCCGCTGGTAGGTTCTACAATTGTGTCACCTGGCTTAATTTTTCCTGCTTTTTCTGCTGCTTCGATCATATTAAGAGCAATTCTGTCTTTTACACTGCTTCCAGGATTATACCATTCCAGTTTCACATAAACATCCGCACTGTCTGCATCTACTAACTTATTTAGTCTTACTATAGGTGTATTTCCTATTAGTTCAGTGATTGAATTATACACTTTACTCATTTCGTTTCCTCCTTTAATTCATATAATTCTTATATGAATTCATGGTTTTTCTTTTGGTTTATTTTACTATATATTTTTTTGATTTGTCAATACTTTCTCCATATTTTATTGAATTTTAATTTCTCATGGTCCTTAAGGCAACCAATACGCAAGCTTCAACAGCATTAATGCCTTTTTCCTTTGCCAAAGCAAGGAGTTCTTCGCTGACAGTTCCAGGCTGAAGCCAAATGTTTTTAATTCCGAGTTCGGCACATTCCTTTACAATTCCCAATCCTATTTTAGGGTTAACAACAAAATCAACCACTTCTGGCTTTTGAGGCAAATCTTTTAAACTTTTGTAGGCTTTGTCGCCGTCAATTTCATCATATTTAGGGCTGATGGGATAAACTGTATATCCTGCTTCTTTTAACGCTTTATAAATCTTATATCCGTATTTTTCCTGATCAGTGGTTGCGCCTACCACTGCCCAGATTTTCTTTTCCATTAATTTTTCAGGTGTCATAGTTATTCCTCCTCATTTATATCTTCAATCGTTAATTGATCATTGATCCATAGTCCATACACATATTTTACTTGCTTAATCTGTGCCTGAGCATTGCTTATTTCAGTAATTTTTTTTATAAACATTTCTTCATCGCCACTTTCTACCAAAACAACAAAGGTGATTTCATCCGTATAAATGGTATCCTGAATAACATTCCCCATTTGCAGAATTTCATACTGTATTTTGCCCAATCGGGAGTAATCTGTCACTACGTTGAAAACACAATACAGAACTTTTTCAACGATTTGAGCTGCCAGGACCCCTTCTTTTGCACATCTTCCATAGGCTCTCACAAGGCCTCCTGTTCCCAGAAGGGTTCCACCGAAATATCTTGTCACTACAATGGCGGTATTCTTCAGATCATCCCCTTTCAATACATTTAAAACCGGCAATCCTGCTGTGCCACTAGGTTCTCCGTCATCACTAAACCTCTGTATCTGGTTTCTTTCACCAACTTGATAAGCAAATACATTATGGGTTGCGTCCCAGTACTTTTTTCTCATTTCTTCTATGAAAGCCTGGGCTTCTTCTTCACTCTTAACTGGTCTAACCGTAGCTATAAATCTTGACTTTTTTTCTATGATTTCTGCTTCAGCAGGCTGTAATATCGTTTTAAATCTCTTCAGCATATCTCTTCTCCTCTAAAACTCTATAGTATGTTTATTATATCATATAATATTAATATTGAGTTTAATAAATTTATATCAGGTTGACATAACACAAGAAGCAAAAAAATTAAAAACACCTTGTTATCTCCAAGGTGTTTCATCTATTAAATCCTCTATCACATAAATCATTGAAACTGGTGTAACTGCGTGGGCTATTAACTTATCAATAATTTCCTTAGCTTTTTCCTTCTCATGGGTAAGGCATTCTATCTGATCAGTCTCGGTATAGATTGTTTCCCCAAAATGTGCATACTTTTTAACAATTTCAATTCCGTAAGTCTTAGACAAATTATTCATTTCATTGCGTTGTTTTTCTAAAAGAAAATATTCCAATTGAATCATTTCTCCGTCTGATTTGCGACAATTTCTGGTTCCTTCTAAGAATCTTGTCAGCATATAATAACCCCCCATAATAATCTTTGATGAAGCACAGCTGCACTTTCAAGGGTTATTATAGCAAAATATCAGAAAAAAACCAGAATAAAATTTCGCAATATTCAAGCAGATACATAGGATTTCGACATAATGAAATTTAATATTATTTTTTCTCTGTCGAATACCGTTAAACATTAAGAATATACGCGATATTTTTTGCATTTAAGAGAAAACCTACTATTCAACTATATATTTCTTCAGCTTACGATAAACTTCTTCGTTTACGTTGGCTTCAATGTAAATGCCTTCTTCTCTATATTCCTCCAAATTTTTCTCTCCTTGCCCCCGAATCAGTTGAAGCATCCCCATATCGGAGTAAGGAATTAATGCTTTTAAGGTCTTTCTATTGGCTTTTAGGATCTTTTCTATTTCCTGCAGCACTTCATTCAGACCCTCCGATGTCCTGGCAGAAACTTTAAAAGTCTTTTCTGCCTTTGGATCTAAGGGCAGATGACTCGAAACAATAACATCCATTTTATTGAATAACGTAAGGATTGGCTTCCCCAGGGCATTAAGCTTTTCCAGAGTCTCGTAAACGGTTTTCATATGGGACTCGATGCTTTGACTAGTACCATCCACAACATGGAGAAGAATATCCGCATATTGGGCTTCTTCCAAGGTAGACCTAAAAGCCTTGATCAAATGATGAGGCAGCTTTCTGATAAATCCAACCGTATCCGTAATCAGTACTTCTGATCCTCCGGGAAGTATGATGCTTCTTGTGGTAGGATCAAGGGTAGCAAATAATTTGTCTTCAGCCAATACGTCTGCGTTGGAAAGGGTATTAAGCAAAGTGGACTTCCCTGCATTGGTATATCCCACAATAGCAACGAGCGGAGTTCCTACTTTTTTTCTTCGTGTGCGGATCAATTCACGGTGGGTTTCTATCTCCTCCAATTCCGCTTTCAGTTGGCTGATACGATTTCTTATATGTCTTCTGTCGGTTTCCAGTTTCTTTTCTCCGGGACCTCTTGTACCGATCCCTCCGCCTAATCTGGAAAGGGCAGTTCCTACTCCTGCCAATCTTGAAAGCCGATATCTGAGCTGAGCCAGTTCGACTTGGATCTTTCCTTCTTTGGATTTGGCTCTTTGGGCAAAAATATCCAGGATGAGCATCGTCCTGTCCATAACTTTGCACTCAAGCATTTTTTCTAGATTTCTCATTTGGGCAGGGGAAAGCTCATCATCACAAATAATTCCCGTTGCCCCTGTCTCAATAATCCTGTTTTTAAGTTCTTCAATCTTTCCTTTCCCTAAATAAGCAGAGGGATGAATATTTTCCCTCTTTTGAATAACTCGGTCAAGGGTGACAGCTCCTGCTGTAGAAGCCAATTCTTCCAGTTCATCAATACTTTCTTCTATATTTTCATTGTCTTCTGTGTCTACTCCCACAAGAATAACTTTTTCAACAGGTTCTGTGTTTTCATATAATTGTTCGTCCAAAGACAATTCTCCTTTGTAAAAAATTTAGAAAAAGATTAAATTTGGAAAAGCAATTCGCTGTAAGTAGGGATAGGCCACATGTCTGCATCTACCAGCGTTTCAAGATGGTCTGTATCTTCTCTTAACTTTTTCATTGCCATGCAAACCTCATCTCGGTAGTAACATGCCTTTTTATAGGAATCCTCTTCCATGCTGCTTGCCTTATTGGTGACTTCTTCTAAACTGTTTAAGTTGCGTTTAAAAGAAGCTAAAGTTTTAGTTAAGTCTTCCAGTAATTCAACTTGAGCAGTCACATCGAAATCACCAACGTCTTTAATCTTTGCAATAGATTCTGCAACCTGTGTGGAAAACTTGATACATGCAGGCAAAATCTGACGCTTTGCCATAATAACCATAGTTTTTGCTTCAATATTAATGGTATTGATATAGTCTTCCAACAGAATTTCAAATCTGGCACATAGTTCAGTTTTAGAGAATACTTTATGTTTTTCAAATAAACGAATGGCTTTATCTGTTATAAGGGCAGGGATCGCCTCAACTGTAGAGGATATATTGGGAAGTCCTCTTTTGGCTGCTTCTTCGATCCATTCTTTAGAATATCCATTTCCATTAAAAATTACTCGTTTATGTTCCCTGATTGTTCTTCGTAAAAGTTCTCTTACTGCTTTGTCAAAGTCTTCAGCTTTTTCCAGCTCATCAGCCATTTCACACAGTACGTCTGCTACAATAGTATTCGTTACCACATTGGGATCGGATATGGATGCAGAAGAAGGAACCATTCTGAATTCAAATTTATTTCCTGTAAAGGCAAAAGGAGAAGTTCTGTTTCTGTCGGTGGTATCTTTGCGCATCTGAGGCAAAGTAGATACACCGATTTCGAGGATCTCTCTTTCTTTAGAGCATGCATCGCATCCTTGTTCTATTTGCTCCAGTATTTCTGTTAATTGATCTCCCAGGAAAATGGAGATGATTGCCGGCGGCGCTTCATTGGCACCCAATCTATGATCGTTTCCTGCATTGGCAGCAGACACTCTGAGTAAATCCGCATGCACATCAACCGCTTTTATAATTGCAGTTAAAAATAATAAAAATTGAATATTTTCATGGGGTGTACGACCGGGCTTTAACAGATTTTTTCCATCATCCGTTGAAAGAGACCAGTTGTTATGTTTTCCTGAACCGTTTACACCTGCAAAGGGTTTTTCATGAAGAAGGCAGGCCAGCCCGTGCCTGTCGGCAACCTTCTTTAGAGTCTCCATAATGAGCTGATTATGGTCGGCTGCTACGTTGGTAGTATCAAAAATCGGAGCAATTTCGAACTGAGCCGGAGCAACTTCATTATGCTTCGTTTTTGCCGGTACACCCAGCTTCCATAGTTCAATATCCAACTCCTGCATAAATGCTGCAACTCTTTCTTTAATGCTGCCGTAATAATGGTCTTCTTTTTCCTGCCCTTTTGGCGGCATAGCACCAAATAAGGTCCTTCCGGTAAAAATTAAATCTTTTCTTTTTTCATAGAGTTTCTTGTCTACTAAAAAGTATTCCTGTTCTGCTCCAACTGTAGTAATCACTTTTTTTGCTGTAGTATTGCCAAACAATCTTAAAATTCTTAGCGCCTGCTTAGAAATAGCTTCCATAGAGCGAAGCAAAGGGGTTTTTTTGTCCAGTGCATCTCCTGTATAAGAGCAAAACGCCGTCGGAATATATAATGTTATGCCATTGGCATCTTCTTTTAAGAAAGCAGGAGATGTGCAATCCCAGGCCGTATAGCCTCTGGCCTCAAAAGTGGCCCGAAGTCCCCCTGAAGGAAAAGATGAAGCATCAGATTCCCCTTTAATCAATTCTTTCCCTGAAAATTCCATAATCACACGACCATCGGACGTAGGGGAGATAAAGGATTCATGTTTCTCTGCCGTCATTCCAGTCATGGGCTGAAACCAATGGGTATAGTGGGTGGCACCTCTTTCGATAGCCCAATCTTTCATAGCATTGGCCACAACTTCAGCCACCTTAAGATCCAAAGATGCTCCTTCATCAATGGTTTTCTTTAACGCCTTATATGTTTCTTTTGGTAATCTTTCTCTCATAGTGGAATCATTGAATACATTGGAACCAAAATTCTCGGTCAGTGGGTTGCCTTGATATTTCTTATTCACTTTTTTTCCTCCTATAATTTATTTAAAAGAGTCATATTATATAAAAAACGTCCTCAAACTGTCTTGAGAACGCTGTGATTTCAAAGAATGTTGCGACAAAATAACACAAATTACCTTATTTGCAATCTGTGAGTATATTATCACACTAGAAATGTATATGCAATAGTTATATAAAAAATTATAAGCAGTTACAAAACCTGTTTGAACTCAATTCACCCTATGGTATAATTATTTTACATTATAAATCGTTATCCATTTAACCTATTGTGCATCTGCTACATAAATTCTAATGCTCTGTGAAATTTATTAATTCAATAGATATTATAATATGAAAGGACGGATAGTATGGAATATCAGGCATCTAGTACCAGATATGCAACAATGAAATATAATCGCTGTGGAAAAAGCGGGCTTAAGCTTCCTGCCATATCTCTTGGCTTATGGCATAATTTTGGCGGTGTAGACGTATTTGAAAACAGCCGTGCCATTGCCCGCCGTGCATTTGATCTTGGCATTACTCACTTCGACCTTGCCAATAACTACGGTCCTCCTCCGGGCTCTGCAGAAGAGAACTTTGGAAAAATGATGAAGTTGGATTTTAAACCCTACAGAGATGAAATGATCATCTCTACAAAAGCAGGACATTATATGTGGGAAGGGCCTTATGGAGAATGGGGCTCCCGAAAACATATACTGGCAAGTCTGGACCAAAGCTTAAAAAGAATGGGCCTTGAGTATGTGGATATTTTCTACTCCCACAGACCCGATCCCGAAACCCCTCTTGAAGAAACAATGGATGCCCTGGCCACCGCAGTAAAACAAGGGAAAGCCCTTTATGTAGGAATTTCCAAATATAAACCAGCGGAAGCAAAGAAAGCATTTAAAATTTTAAGAGACTTAGGCACACCCTGTCTTATTCATCAGCCCTCCTATTCTATGTTTAACCGTTCCATAGAAGAAGAAGGTCTGCTGGATCTTTTGGAAGATGAAGGAGTTGGCTCCATCGTCTTCTCTCCTTTGGCACAAGGCCTTCTAACAGACAGGTATTTAAAAGAAATCCCTGCAGATTCCCGGGCCGCTAAACCATCTATCTTCTTAAAAGAAAGTGACATTACACCAGAAAAATTAAGTAAAATCCGTCAATTGAATGAACTGGCTAAAGAAAGAGGACAATCTTTAGCACAAATGGCTCTTGCCTGGGTGCTTCGAAAAGGACGCGTCACTTCTGCACTGATCGGAGCAAGTAAAGTGAGCCAAATAGAAGATAACGCAGCTGCTTTGAATAATCTGGAATTTAGCGAAGAAGAATTAAATAAAATAGATCAAATTTTAAATTCTTAAGCAAAAAAGAGGCAATTAAGCCTCTTTTTATATTTAAACATAATTCATTTTAAAGATCTTCTGTATGGTCCTCTGTATCAGAAGATGCTTCAAAGTGCTCTTCTTCATGATTTTCATTTTCTTCGGCAGGCCGGTTTTGCTGTTCTCTAAATACTTTTCCCACTTCTTCAACAGTCTTCATAGTGTTTTGAACCATGATCTGCATCATTTTTCTTAATTTTGGCTCTAAGTCTTTTACAGCACTGCCCATCTTTTGTGCCAGTTCTTTGCCCCATTTATCTAAATCTTGAACAAATTCTTCACCTTTATGTTCATTTTGTGATCTGTTGCTATGCACGTCGTCAGAGCCAACAGCTTTTAACATTTCAACAGCTTGCTCCGGTGTAATTTTCCCCTCATCCACCATTTTTAATATCATTTTTGCTTCTTCACTCATAATAATCCTCCTTTTTTTATTTTATATTATACCCTCTATTCTTACATAATAATAAACTCGTTATTATATACGCAAAACTTCTTATTTTGTTTGAGAAAATTAAAACTTCTCTATAGCTTTTCCAAATTTTAAAATACGAATCATCTTTTTTAATCCGGGCAACCTAAATATGTAAGGATTCATTCATAAAGGAGTGCTGATATTTATGTCTAAAGATCTTCATAACCCTAATATATTTCACAATAAAATAGATTTTGAACACGAAACCTCTACCGCCAGTATGCACTTTGAATCCGGCGACCGCCCAACACCAAGAGAAGCAAAATCTCAAAAAGCTCAACTAGATTCCAAACATTCAGTTCCCGGAAAAGGCGACGTAAAAATTCAAATGAAGGAAAAGCAGAGATAAAGCCGCAGTTTATGCGGCTTAAAACATTTTTAATTTATATTTCATTGGATTAAATAATTTTATACTTTAACTCACTTCTATTCTTTTTCATCATACACTAAAGTATAAAGATTTATACGTTCAGCCTTACATTTATAGAATTAATTACCTATTTTTTCAATCTCATCTTCCTATATTTCTACTTTTATAGTATTATGTAATTACATAATATTACTTTAATAGATAATTTATTCATTTAAGTAAATTATATAAATTATCCTCTGCGTTTGAGAATAATCTTATTGAGAAGAGGGGGTAAATATGGGTAAAGATAAAAATTATACGACGGAAGAAATTGAACTTTTAAAGACAGCCTTGGATACTCTCTTAGAACAGCGAAACTACAATTTATTAGATCCCCTTGTACAGCAATTAAGCAGAAAATTAGATGCATTAATTAATAAAGTAATAAAACAGCAAACGATCCCAAACAAAAAAAAATCTGAGGAACAATAAGTTAAATATAAATAGTAAGTCAAATGGCTTACTTTTTTATTTTATTTTTAAACTTGCCTGTTTATTATCTTTAATCGGTTTTTGTCTGCCTTCATGGTCTAAATAATAATTTTTCTTATAAATAAGCTGGGAAATAGGCACAAGTTCATATCCCTGCTGCTTTAATCCCGTAATAATCGTATCCAATACATCCTTTGTGTACTTGGCATTATTATGGAATAGTATAATTGAACCGCTTCCCAGATGCTTGTTGTCTAATACCTGCTTGATCAAGGGATCTGTTCCCAATTCTTTCCAGTCAAGGGAATCTACGTCCCATTGTATTGTGTAATAACCGCATTCTTCCGCCGCCTCAATCACTGTATTATTATATTCTCCAAATGGCGGCCTGAATAAATTCATATCGATGCCTATAAGCTTCTTGACTTCTTCATGAGCTGCCATGATCTCTTTTTTATTTCCTTCTTTTGATAACTGCCCCATATGAGGGTGTTTATTGGAATGATTGCCTATGTCGTGCCCTGCAGCAGCAATTTTCTTAACTTTATCGGGGTATTTTCTCACCCAGTCACCAACTAAAAAGAAAGTTGCTTTAACACCATGTTTATCAAGAATTTGAAGAATTTCATCAGTGTCATCTGCACCCCATGCCGCGTCAAAGCTAATAGAAATCTTCTTGTCATCTCTTTCTACACAATAAATGGGAAGCTTTCTTTGCTGTTTGCTGGAAACATTGTTAAATACTCCTGTAACATAAGGTTTTGATAATCCCATGGAAATAATAACCAAGAGAAATGCACAGAGTATTTTAAAGATCCCTTTTACATGGATAACATATATTTTCATAAGAAATCCCCCCTCTTCATATTTCTATTCAAAGGGAGGATCATATATTCTAAAATCTTATAATAATTGAAGCAAATCTTTCGTTATATTTTTATAAGGCCCATCAGCAATATGATCCAATGCTTCTGAAGCTTTATAAATGAATTTCTCCTTTAAAAGCTTGGTTTCCTCTAAGGCATTGGTTTCTTTTACTAAGGCGATTACTCTGTTAATCTCTTCTTTTTGAATTTGATTCTTTTTACTTAAAAGTTCTTTTAACTCTTTACTGACTGAATGATCTTGCAAAGCAAATAATAAGGGCAGTGTATAAATGCCTTGCTGAATATCATTCCCTATAGGTTTTCCTTCTATCTGCTCCGTTGAAGTATAATCCAGAAGATCGTCTCTGATTTGAAATGCCATTCCGAAAGATCCTGCAAATTTTCCAAGGGCGTTTAAAGTTTTTCTTTTACATTTGCCTTCATAGGCCCCTACCAAAATACTCATTACAAATAGTACTGCAGTTTTTCTGTATATTCTCTTTAAGTAATCCGTTACAGTAACATCAGTATTGTATTTAATTTCATATTGATCAATTTCACCTTCACAAATTGCTTTAACGCCTTGGGCTATTCTGTTCAAATGTTCAAACGAGGTTTTATCTGACAGTATGGTAAAGGCTTTTGTAAAAAGGTAGTCTCCCGTATATACAGCCATATCCCGTCCATATTTTGCCTGAACCGTCGTTTTCCCTCTTCTAAGCTGAGAATCATCGATGATGTCGTCATGAACAAGGGTTGCTGTATGCAATAGTTCTATTGCTGCTCCAAGGGGAATAATCTTTTCAGGATCGTATTTTCCGCATTTTGCCCCCAAAATAACAAAAGCCGGTCGTAATCTTTTACCTCCGGCTTCTATCAATTCTAAACTAATCTGCGTTAGAATTTTCTTTCTGGAGGGAACAGCTTTTTTCATATAGTTTTCTACTTTAATTAATTCCTCATGGATTTCAGGATAAGCTTCCCACAAACTCATCTAATTTCTTCCCTTCTTAGTTGTTTCGCCCACTGCGTTTTTTCGAAATGTTGATACAAAAAGTTTGTACAAATTCCTACAAAATATCCTGTGATTACCCCGGATATCAGGAGAATCGGCAGGTAAAAGTATATTCTTAAATCTTGAATAACAAAAGCCGCTACCAGCAATTGTCCAGCATTATGAAAAATTGCTCCGCAAATACTTATGGAGCCCAGACTCAAAGAGTTCTTAAAGTACTTATGCAATAAAATCATGACGATATTGCTAAGAAGTCCTCCAACTATACTAAATAAAAATGCTGAAACACTTCCTCCAAAAACAGAACCCATGACGGTTCTTAAAACAACGATCATCAATGCTTCTTTCCATCCTAAAAGCAATAATGCAAACAGAGAGATGATATTTGCCAGTCCCAGCTTTACTCCTGGAAAGAGAACCGGAATCTGCCCTTCTATAATATAAATGATTAGCGCAATCCCAACCAACAATGACAAAAATACCAATCGTTTTGTTTTTTCCATGATAACCACCATTCTATCTGTCTAGGGCGTATTTGACTACATCTGTTCCTTAGCCATTACAATCAATATGCTACCTGATCGATCTTGTCGCTTGCTCCTTCAATATGAATAGATACTTTATGAGGAAGACATACAGCTATATCTCCTGGTTCCGATAGCCATCCTGAATGAACACAAACCAGGTCAGGGCAGTCGGCATCAATAAATGAAATTCTTCCTTTTTCCACCCGAATGGTATTAAAGCCTCCGTTATCGTCTTCTACTGTCCATTCTCTCGGTTCTTCCACTGAATTTAAATTAATCACTTCAATGACCTTTTGATCTTGTACGATTTTGGCATTGAGCGGCTTTCCTTGATTAAAATATTTATATATCGCTACAGTTAAAGAACTGATGATCATCAAAGCCAGTATACCCAGTCCAACGATTTTATCCCCTTTTTTCATTGTATTCTCCTCACTGCTTTTCTAATTTGCCAGTATAAACTCTTCATTTTCCAATTTAAATCTGTCTTTTAATCCCGAAGTAACATATATTTTTTTATCTTCTGTAATGATGGCTGCTTCCACATGCTCCAAACTTTCTATTAACTCCATACCTTTTTCTAATCCTAAAACATAAACGCTGGTAGACAGAGCATCTGCATCAATAGAACTATTGGTTACAATTGTACTGCTTATGATTCCAGCTTCTGCGGGATAGCCTGTTTTAGGATCGATGATATGATGGTATCTTTTCCCATCTTCTATGAAATATCTTTCATAGTTACCCGAGGTTACAACAGTTTCATCCTTTACTTCTATAACCGCAATATGTTTCCCTCTTTCTTCAAAAGGATTCTGAACCCCTATACGCCAGGAAGACCCATCCGGCTTGCTTCCCAAAGTAACCACATTTCCTCCTAAATTCACAAAAGCAGTTGGAATGCCATGATCCTTTAATATCTTTTTAACTTCATCCCCTGCATAGCCTTTAGCGATTGCCCCTAAATCAATAGCTTGTCCTTTTTTGCTAAGCTTTACTTCTTTTGAATTGTCATCCAATATTACATCATTATAATCCACCAAATCAAGTAAAGGCTCTATTTCTTCCTTTTTTGGCACTCTGGCATTCTCTGTCCCAATCCCCCATAATTTTATAATAGGTTCAATGGTCAGATCAAAGGCCCCACCTGATAATTCACTATACTTCTTAGCTTTCTCAATAACATAAAATGTATCTGGACTTATCTTAACGGAATTTACACCGGAATACTCATTAATTTGATTAACCTCACTGTTTTCTATGTTAACACTCATTTTATTTTCTATTTCCTGAATTCTTTTAACCGATTCTTCTATGGCCTTTTGGGCCTTATCTTCATCTGCATCATAGATCTGTATTTGAATAACTGTGCCAAGGGCATAGATTTCATCTTTAATAACTGTATTCGTTCCTTTATTGCTTGTACAACCTGACAGAACACTTATAACTACAATTATAAGAAACCAATATATATTTTTCTTCATTCATTCACCAACTTATATTTTAATCTTAACTTGCTTATTATATATTATATCGCTTAAAAATAATAAATAAATATCGAATTCCTGGTTTTCAAAAAAGCATTAAAACAATTCCCCAAGAAAAATCTCGGGGAATTGAAAAATAATTTATTATTTTGCAGCTTCTAAAGCCTTTTTAGCCAGTGCTCTAAAGTTTTCGGAACCATGTGTTGCACCAGTGATCGTATCCACTGCGTCTGCATCTTGTTTTTCAACAAGAGCCGCTTCCAGTTGTGGGAAATAATCTGCTGGTCCAATGTTTACTTTTGCTTTCATGTTGTTGTTATATGCTTCATCAGCTTCTTTTGATGCACCATCTTCGGTAACTTCATCATAATCCACCGCAACGATTTTACCATCTTTTACTTCGATGGAGATTGTTGGTTTCCAGCCACGTTCGTCATATTCACCTTCTGCTGTATAAGTACCGTCTTTTAATCCGCCAGCTGTTGTATCTGCCGCAACTGGTCCTGCTGCCAAAGCTTTCTTAACGATTTCTTTAAAGTGATTGGATCCGCTGGTTGCACCAGTGATCGTATCCACCGCATCTACATCTTGCTTTTCAACAAGAGCTGCCTCTAATTGTGGGAAAAAGTCTGCTGGTCCAATGTTTACCTTTGCTCTCATATTATTGTTGTACTCTTCATCAGCTTGTTTTGATGCACCATCTTCGGTAACTTCATCATAATCTGCTGCAACGATCTTACCATCTTTTACTTCAAGTGTAACAACTGGTTTCCAGCCGCGTTCATCATACTCGCCTTCTGCTTTGTATGTACCATCGGCTAGAACTGCTTCACCAGCATTATTTCCTTCATTTTTTGTTGTTTCTGCAGGTTGCTCTGTTTTTGTTTGTGTTGTGTCAGCAGGTTGAGAAGCTTCTTCTTTCTTTCCTCCGCATCCTGTTAATGCACTAAATGACAACCCTAATGCCAACGCTAAAGCTATAACTTTTTTCATTATAGCGCCCTCCTCATGTAATTATTGTAATTATTTGTAACTAATAATTATTGTTACTATCCTATTGTATTATTACGACATTTTTTTGTCAAAGTTAACATAATTAATTTTTCAATGCTGAAGTTTAATTATCTCACTTATCCTTAGTAATCCTCTCGAATTCATTGGTTTTTAAATTATACATTTTAATTTTATTCTGATATAATTATTATGAGTTAATGTGCTTTTAGTTGTTAATAATATGTCTTATAAGGAGGATGATTTTATGAGTAAAAAAGTAGTAATACTTGGTGCAGGCTATGGCGGAATACAAGCAGCCCTTACCTTGCATAAAAAGAAGAAGAAGTCCGATGATATCGAAATTTATATTATAGATAAAAATCCATATCACACGCTTCTTACCGAACTCCATGAAATTGCAGGCAATCGTATTGAAGAAGACGGGATATTGGTTCATCTAAGAGATATTTTTCAATATACAGATGTCCATGTAGTTCAGGATTATATTCATGATGTCGACTTTGAAAATCAAATATTAAAATCAGAAAATAATTCCTATCCCTATGACTATCTGATCATGGGCATAGGAAGTGAACCTAACTTCTATGGCATAGAAGGCATGAAAGAACATAGTTTTACTCTATGGTCCCATAAAGATTCTTTAGTCATTAAAGAACATATTTTAAAGATGTTCCAGAAAGCTTCTTCAGAAAAAGATCCTGCAAAAAGGAAAGCTTATCTTACTTTCGCAGTAGGCGGCGGCGGCTTTACCGGAACTGAAATGATTGGAGAACTGGCTTTTTGGGTAAATGACCTGTCAGAGCAGTATAATGTCAACAGGAATGAAGTCCGACTGATTCTGATCGAGGCACTGCCTAAAATCCTTCCTATTCTGGATGATTCTTTGATTGAAAAAGCCGTAAAATATCTTAAAAATAAATTAAAAGTAGAAATCCTTACAGAATCCAGAATCACAAAAGTGAATGAATCATCGTTTGTATTAAACGATAAAGACGTCATCGAATCTCATACACTGATCTGGACCGGCGGGGTACAGGCAAACCGTTGCTTTACCGAACTGAAACTGGAAAAAGGAAGAGGCGAAAGAGTCTGTGTAGATGAATATACAAGAACTCCTTATAAGAACGTATTTGCAGTGGGCGATTATGCCTTATTTATGACCAAGGACAATAAACCCCTGCCTGCTCTGGTTGAAGCTGCCCTGTCAACAGGAACCATTGCAGCGAAAAACATATTGAATCTTATTCGCAATAAAGAGCTGGAAAAAGGCGATCCAAAGCTTCACGGAGTAATGGTTTCCCTGGGTAAAAATTATGGCGTTGCTGATTTAATGGGCATTAAACTCTCCGGATTCCCTGCAATATTAATGAAGCATATGGTAAATATCCATTATCTTTTTGGTATTGGCGGATTTGAACTGATCGTAAAATACTTGCAGCACGAACTCTGGGGTGTAAGACATAAAAAAGGCTTAATTCACAGTCATTTAGAAAGATTAACTCCGACCTTCTGGTTGGTTCTGTTAAGATTATATCTTGGATATATGTGGCTTATGTCAGGTCTTGAAAAAGTCGATGGCGGCTGGCTAATGAACAATATGATTGCCGGAAGCAATGCAGATGCAACTACAGGTGCTTCCATCATGCAATTGGTTTCTGATCATACCCCCGGCTGGTATGCATGGTTTGTGGATACGATCATTGTTCCTAACTCCTTGTTCTTCCAAAAAATAATTGTTCTTACAGAGTTAGGCCTTGGATTAGCGTTTATTACCGGTACTTTTACATTTATCGCAGCGATTGTATCCATTGGTATGAACATCAACTTCCTGCTTTCTACAGGACTTAATGATTTATGGTTCCTGATGTCTTCCGTTGCAATGCTGGGCGGAGCAGGAAGAGCCTTTGGTGTAGACCATTATCTTATCCCTTACCTTATGAGACAATGGAGATATTTCGTAAACAATAAAAAGATCAAAATTAATCTCTGGAAATAATAAAATATAAATTATATAATAGGGGCGAATATATTCGTCCCTATTATATTATAGATATTGTAAAAGGAGAACTTTTATGCAGAATATTAAGCTGATGATTGCCTATGACGGCAGCCGTTATTACGGCTGGCAAAGGTTGGGAAATACTGACCAAACCATTCAGGGTAAAATCGAAAACGTACTTTCAAAAATGTTAAATGAAAATATTGAATTAATCGGTTCTGGAAGGACCGATGGGGGTGTCCATGCCCGAGGACAAGTTGCCAATTTTAAAACCCATACCAATGTTACCCCTCAGGATATTATTCAATATTGCCATCAATATCTTCCCAGTGATATTACAGTATATGATGCCCAAGTGGTTGATGATCATTTTCATGCCAGATACCATGCCAAAGGCAAACAATACATATACCAAATCGATAATGGCATGATTCATGATGTATTTGAAAGAAAGTACCGTTATCACATTCCGCAACCTTTAGACATTAATCAAATGAAGAAAGCCTCCTCATATCTTATCGGGGAGCATGACTTTAGAAGTTTTACCAATCTGAAATCCAAAAAGAAATCCACCGTCAGGACAATCTCAAAAATAGATTTTATCCAGAGAAATACATTCCTTGATATTTCTTTTGAAGGAAACGGCTTTCTATATAATATGGTAAGAATTATAACCGGAACCCTTATAGAAGTGGGGCTTGGCAAAATGCTTCCGGAAGATGTTAAAACCATTTTAGATAAAAAAGAAAGACCCCTTGCCGGTCCGAATATTCCTCCCCATGGACTTTTCCTCCAAAAAGTAATCTATTAGATTTCTGTCTTGTTTTTTTCTTTCTTTGAAGCTATCATTATTAATAAAGAAATAAGGATTGGGGTATTGTATGATTACATTAGACATAATAGACGTAAAAAAAACGATGGGCATGCTTCTTAAAGGTTCTTTATTTGATCCATTTGAAGTAAGAACTGTGGAAATTCATACCTTTACCAAATTCCATATTGATGGGATTCTGAACAAATCTTTTTTTTATACCGATGAAAGGGAAATATATCATAACCGCAATTATGTTTTGTGGGAAGAAATTAAACCTTATGTTTACAATATCATAAAAGGGGAAAAGACACCTACATACTTTAAAATTGTTTTATCTGCCAATGATGATATACTTCTGAAGTTTTCCAAGGATGTCTCCGCACTATTTATTAATTTGATCTATGCTCAGGAAAAACTGACCTGTACCACCGGTGTCGCGTTAAAAAACTTTGTTCTGGATAAATCAGATGAATTCGAGTGGGATGAATACATCCGCTCTTTCTTTAAAAATGCTCATATTCTGGCAGAATAGAAAAAGTAAGAGCCTCTGCTCTTACTTTAATGTTTAATGATTTGAAATAAAAAAGTCCACGATATTTTCAAGAGAAATCATTCCGATAACCCTTCCGTTTTCCACGACAGGCATTCCAATGATATTATGCTTTCTAAGCCTTCTGGCCGCTTCTTCCACTGTTTCCTCCGGCATCACTGTGACCACATCTTTGCTCATTGCCCATTCTACGGGACAAGTTTCATAATGCCCTGTTACACTTAAAAATCTATATATATCAGCCTTGACAATTATTCCAACTAACTGCTTTTCTTCATTGACAACCGGCAACCCATTAAGATGCTTGCTTTCCATGATAGATAAAGTTTTTTCCAGGGTATCCTGAGGCATTACCATATGAACTTCAGCATTCATAATGTCTTTAATGGTCATTTTTATCCCCCTTTGGATCATAATTAATCATATATATTATACCATATAAAACAGATAAATGAATCAAATATATGGCAAAATTTTTTATTAGCACTCATCTGTATTGAGTGCTGATTTTGTCTTGACATTTGTATTTTTTGTGATATATCATTATGTAGGAAAATAAAAGAAGGGAGAGAAACATATGTCTCGTGAAACAGGCAGTCTTTCAATACATAGCGAGAATATTTTTCCGATTATAAAAAAATGGTTATATTCCGATCATGATATCTTTATTCGAGAATTGATTTCCAATGGATCCGATGCGATTTTAAAATTAAAAAAATTAGTTGCCATGGGAGAAGCTTCTGTCCCTGAAAATACACACTATAAAATAGAAGTCATATTGGATGAAAAAAATAAAATCATTAAGGTTTGGGATAACGGAATTGGTATGACTGGAGAAGAAGTGAAAAAATATATTAACCAGATTGCCTTCTCCGGTGCAGAAGATTTCTTACAAAAATATAAAGACAAGATGGATAAAGATCAAATCATAGGGCATTTTGGACTTGGTTTTTATTCTGCATTTATGGTAGCTGAAAAAGTCCAGATCGATACCCTTTCCTATCAGGAAAATGCCACCCCAGTCCGCTGGATTTGTACCGGAGGAACAGAATATGAGATGGAAGACTCTGATCGCAACGAACGGGGAACAACCATCACCCTTTATATTGGCGAAGAAGGAAAAGAATTCTTAAACGAGTACAAGCTTCGCCAAACTATAGAAAAATACTGTGGATTTATGCCGGTAGAGATTTATCTTGAAAGCGTCAAAGAAGAAGATAAAGAAGCTAAAGATAAAGAAAAAGAAGAACCAAAACCCATCAATGATCCCCATCCTCTGTGGATGAAACATCCTAATGATTGTACCGAAGAAGAATATAAAGCATTTTACAGAAAAGTATTTATGGATTTTAACGATCCGTTGTTCTGGATTCATCTGAATATGGATTATCCTTTCAATCTTAAAGGTATCCTGTATTTCCCGAAACTAAGAAGTGAATTTGAAACCATAGAAGGTAAAATCAAACTATATAATAACCAGGTATTTGTAGCAGATAATATCAAAGAAGTCATTCCTGAATTCCTTCTGCTGCTTAAGGGAACTTTGGATTGTCCTGACTTGCCTCTTAACGTATCCAGAAGCTTCTTGCAAAATGACGGCTATGTAACAAAAATCTCAAACTACATTACAAAGAAAGTCGCTGATAAGCTTGTATCCCTTTTCAAGAATCAAAAAGAAGATTTCATCAAATACTGGGATGATATCCATCCGTTTATAAAATACGGGGCAATGAGGGAGCCCAAATTCTATGAAAAAGTAAAAGATATTATCATCTATAAAACCACCAATGGCGATTATGTGACCCTAAAAGAATACTTAGAAAGAAATGAATCAAAACATAAAAATAAAGTCTTTTATGTAACCGATGAACGTCAGCAAGCCCAATACATCAAATTATTTAAAGACAATGATATGGAAGCCGTTATTTTGAATTCCACCATAGACAATCCATTCATCTCCCATATCGAAATGCATGAGAGCGGTGTTTCCTTTAACCGAATCGATGCAGATATATCCGAACATCTTAAAGCAAAAGATGAAAAGAAAGATGAAGCTGAAAATAAAGCCATTCAAGAAAAACTTGAAAAAATCTTTAAAGACAACTTGAATAATCAGGACTTAAAAGTTCAGGTGGAAAACTTGAAATCCGAAAATATTTCTGCTATGATACTTCTTTCTGAGCATTCCAGAAGAATGGAAGAAATGACTAAAATGTTCGGCGGAATGAATATACCGAATATGTTCCAGAAAGAACAAACCCTTGTGCTCAATAAAAACAATAAATTGATTCAGACCATAGCTGAAAAAGCAGATGCACAGGAACACAAGGAACTTATTCAAATGCTCTGTGAGCAGGTATATGATTTGGCTATGTTAAGCCATCAGCCCTTAGAATCCGAAGCGATGAATAAGTTTATCGACAGAAGCAACTTATTATTAGCTAAGGTTGCCCAATTCTAAAGTTTAAAGCCGTCCCCCCCGGACGGCTTTTTTATTTAATAGGACACAGCTTTGCCTATACTAAACAGGTAGAGAGATTTTTCTTTTACTCTTTTTCCTGTAAGTTCTTCAATGGCTCTTGCATATAGATTAATCTGTACTTCGTACTTTTTCATCAATTGGTCAATCTCCCTCTCGGGATTTTCTTTGTCAAAGATGGCATCTGTCTTATAGTCAACCAGGACAATTCCGTCTTCTTCTTCAAAATAGCAGTCAATGATCCCTCTGACAAACACTTCTTCATCACATTGGATTTCTTTATAGATTTCCCTGGCATTAAGAGACAGAACAAACGAAACTTCTTTCCTGACTTTCAGTGCTGCTCTCATCCTCCCAGCCAACTGGGATCTTGAAAAATGAAGTAGATCTTTAATAAAAATCGCTTTCCTTTCTTCTTCAGACAATAACCCTTTTAGCTCCATCTTAAGCAACTGATGCTCTATATCCGTATAATCCTTAGCTTCATCCAAATTCAAATGTTTCATAACAAAATGCATTAAAATACCTTTTTCTGTGGCATTTAGTCCCTTTGATTCTTCAATGAAATGTGGACGGGAAAGCCCAGTTTCTTTGAAAAGGGATGTACTCTGTTCTTCCAGCATGTCTTTTTCATGCTGTTTTTTAAGTTCTGACACGGATACCATAACCGATAATGCAGTGGAGGATTCATAAGGATACTTCCAGGACAGTCTGTTAAATATCTCTTCTCTATGGGGACTGTAGGCTATGCTGGTATCCCAGTTTAAAAGTTCTTCTAATATACGCTCTTTTTCTTTAGCCTTATTTTCATCCCGCAACGTAATATCCTCTTTCGTCCAGCTATAAATCCTCCACTGGGAAGGATCTTCATAGAAAACTTCTTCCGGCGCCTTAAGACAGCCAGCCCAGTTTCTTATAGTTTCTGCGTCTCTGTGTCTTACCAGACTTAAACCAATCCACTCCAAATAGGTCTTGGCTTTTGTAAGGATGTAGGGTGAAAGAGCCTCTTTTTTTGCAGATACCTGTCTTGCCCATTTTCTGGCCTGGGCTTCTATATTCTTTATGGTTCCTGTTAAAATGAGTTTTTCTTTGGCTCTTGTGAAAGCAACATAGAGGATCCTCATTTCTTCTGAAAGAGTTTCTACCATAATTTTTGATTTAACCGCCAGTTTCGGTGCCGTTTCATAGACAATTCTTCTTTCATAATCAATGTAATCAGGACCTAATCCTAAATCCTGATGAAGCAATACAGGCTGATGTAAATCCTGAAGGTTAAACTGCTTGCCTAAACCGGATACAAAAACCACAGGGAATTCCAATCCTTTGCTTTTGTGTATACTCATAATACGAACGATGTTTTCATTTTCGCCTACAATTTTAGCAGCTCCCATATCCCCTTGCTTTCGCTGCATTCTTTCTATGAATCGAATAAAATTAAACAGTCCCTTGAAACTGGTAGACTCATAGCTTGCTGCCCGATCCCTTAAGATTCTCAGGTTTGCCTGTCTTTGGGCACCTCCCGGCATAGCGCCTAAATAGTTATAGTAGTTGGTTTCGGTATATAGCATCCAAAGCAGCTCATCAATGGAAATATGAGCAGCTTCACTTCTCCATCTTTTAAGCTTTTCAAGGAAATCTCTTATCTTTCTTGTTAATTGGGTTTCTTCCAGGCTGCTGTCAATATATTTTAGCAGAGATTCGTAAAAATCTCCCTGAGAAAAAACTGTCCGAATCTCCACCAATTCATCGGCATTTAAAGCAACAATGGGAGAACGCAGTACTGTGATCAGCGGAATATCCTGTCGTGGATTGTCTATGATTTGCAGCAGGCTTAAGATGGTTTTTACTTCCACCGCATCAAAATATCCCGATGAAACATCTGCATAAGCCGGTATCCCGCCCCTTGATAATTCTTCCATAAATATATTGGACCACTGGGAAGTGGTACGAAGAAGAATGACTATATCCCGGTATTCTACTCTTCTATAGTCTCCAAGCTTTTTATCGTATACAAAGAATGATTCTTCATCGCTTAAGAGCTGCTGGATTCTTTGGGTGACGATTTTGGCTTCCAGTTCGATATTTGTAAGTTCCTCAAGTTCTTCTCCAACTTGCTTTTCTTCCCCACGAGCTTCTTCTGACCCGTCGTTTGCGCTTTCTGATTCGATCATATGTATCTCGATAGGGCCTCCCATATTGAGATGCTCTGCCTCAGGATAATTGGCCCCGGGATTTAAAGCCGCTTTCTCATCATATTCGATTTCCCCCAGAGTTGGGGTCATAAGCTGTCTGAAAATGAAATTCACTCCATGAAGGATATTTTCTCGGCTTCTAAAATTCTGAAACAAATCGATTCTTTGCGCTTTGCCTTCTCCCTGATCTGAAAAGGAGTTATATTTCTCAATGAATAAATCTGGTTTTGCCAGACGGAAGCGATAAATACTCTGCTTTACGTCCCCTACCATAAAACGATTGGGATAAGCCGTATCTTTTTTAGAAATAACTCCAAGGATCGTTTCCTGCACCAGATTGCTGTCCTGGTATTCGTCAATTAAAATTTCTTTGTATTTTTCTCTTAAATCAAGAGCTGTCAGAGAAGGTACAATATTTTGCGGAGTGCTTTTTTCATCCAAAAGAATCTTCAGGCAATAATGTTCTATATCATTAAAATCAATAACACCCATTTCTTTTTTGGCAGACTGGAAGCGGTCTGAAAATTCATGGATAACCCTTTCCAAGGCTTTCAGAATGGGGAAAACTTTATGTACATCTTCCATCATAGCTTCCGGAGATTTAAAGAATATCTTTTCCTGAAAACCTTTTTGAACTCCCTCTTTGACAATTTTTCTGAGGTTATTTACTTCCTCTTTTAAGTTGGGATCGGTGTTTTTCCCACATCTTCCTAAGGTTGAAAAAGTAATTTGCTGAATATATGAGTACAAATCCCCTATACTTCCTTCACTCAGTGCAATAATTTTTTTGAGGATTCGAATATCGTCTTCTATGGCCTCTATATATTTCTCTGGCCCGTTGGGTTCATAACAAAGAGATAAGGCATAATCAGCGATTTCAAGCAGGCCTTGTGCTTCTGTTCTGATCTGCCCCTTGATCATGTCTGCCCAAAGGGTTGCGTCAAAATCTTCATTTCTCTCGGGATTAAAAATATCCACTTGCTCTTTGAGCCACTCTTTGGGCCAAGGGTTGCTTTGAATAAAATCATAAATCCTAAGGATCATATCCTGAAGATTGGAATCTTCCTTTTTCCCTCCGTAGCTTTCTACCAAAGCATGGAACCCTTCATCTTCCCTTTCATAAAACTCTTCAAAAAGTGCTTCGATCAAATCATTTTTTAAAAGCAGCATTTCTGCTTCATCCGCAATTCTAAATGAAGGGTCTAAGTCCAGTAGATGAAAGTGATTCCTGATAACGTCCAAACAAAAGGAATGGATGGTAGAGATAGATGCCCTGTTAAGAAGCGTCAATTGCTTTTGAAGATGTGTGTTCCTGGGCTCTTCTTCTAACTTCCTGGAAATAGCTTCTCCCAGTCGCTCTCTCATCTCCGCTGCCGCAGCATTGGTAAAGGTCACAACCAAAAGAGCATCTACATCTATTGGGTTGCTGGTGTTCGTAATCATCTTTACAATGCGTTCTACCAATACAGCCGTTTTCCCTGAACCTGCTGCTGCAGCAACCAGTAAATCGCATCCCCGGGTATCAATTGCCGCCTGCTGTTCATTTGTCCACTGCACTATCTAATGCCCTCCCATAATTCTTTGAGTTCTTTAATAATCTGTTCCATGTTTTTTCCCATGCATCGGATCATGGCATCCGCATACTTTTCATACAGGGGGACTCTTTCATCGTATACCTGAAGGAGACTTTGCCCTTTCTGCATGACAATCCCCCTTGTAGTAATATCGCGAATTCTTTTTTCTATTTCTTTATAAGGTAATTGAAGATATACAACAAAACCATTTTCTTTTAAGTGTCTCATCCCATCAGATTCCAAAACAACGCTGCCGCCTGTAGAAATAACACTGCCCCAAACATCCAAATCCAATATGACTTGCTCTTCTATGGAAAGAAATTCTTCTATCCCATCCTCCTCAATAATCTCCTGCAACAGCCTGTTTTGCTTTTGCTGGATGAGAATATCCGTATCTATAAAAGGCATCTTTAATGTTTTTGCCAGAACAACTCCTATGGTGCTTTTTCCTGCTCCCGGCATTCCTATTAAAACAATATTTTTCATACTAAATCCTCCAGATTTTCATCTTAATCATCTAATCCTTGACAAATTTGACGCAAGGTCTCTGCACATTTTTTTAATTCTTCTTCACTCTCAAAACTTGCCTGGGCCTGCGTTGCACTGCCTCCGCCTCTGGCATTGAAATCCTTCATCACATCTTTTAAGAGTTTTCCACAGTGAAGCACCAAATCTGTATTATGGGACAATAGTAATTTTTTCTCCTTTAAAGATACTCCTATAAAAACATACCCTCCCATTTGAGCAACTTGCTTGGCAATAAAGATTATCTCATTCAGAGTTTTGTTGCTATAAGATCCGTATACAACCGATTTTTTTGCATCTTTAACCAATTTTTGCGCTTCGCAAAAAGATAATTCCTGATGAAGTTCTTTTACCTGCACTTCCGTCTTCTTGACATCTTCCATGTATTTTTCTATTTTCCCCAAAAGCGTAATGTCATTGGCTGAAAACTTCTCGTACAGAAATGAGATGATCTCATGTTTTTTTCTGTAGTCTTCCAGGGCCTTTCTTCCACATTGGAAATAAATTCTGGTCATTCCTTTAGACTTTTCCGTTTTTAAAATCTTAAGAAGTCCCACTTCCCCTGTCGAAGTCACATGGGTGCCGCAGCAGGGGCAAAAATCCACCCCTTCGATTTCAACGATTCTTATATCCTCATCTACTTTAGGCTGCTTTCTAAGGGGCAGAAGCTTGGCACCTTCTAAATCTTTCATGTAGGTTTTTACTGGAATATTCTTATAAATAACCTCATTGACTGCATCTTCTACCTCTTTAACCATGGCAGGAGTAACTTCTGGAAGACTGATATCTATGGATACATAATCCTCTCCCATATGAAAAGCATTACTAACCCCCCCATACAGTCGATAAAAGGTTGCCGCCAGAATATGCTCTCCTGTGTGCTGCTGCATATGTTCAAAGCGGCGTTTAAAATCTATTTGGCAATCTACCTTGCTGTTGTCAGGAACTTTAGGTACTGCATGAAAAATCATATCGTCTTTTTCAAATACATCTATTACTTCTATTCCATCAATGGTCCCTCTGTCAGAAGGTTGTCCTCCTCCTTCCGGATAAAAATAGGTTCGATCAAGAACCAACAGAAATTGATCCTTTTGTGGTATAACCGCTTTAATCTCTGTCGTCCAGTGGGTTAAATACGGATTTTCATAATAGCCTTTTTCTGTCATACGTATACCTCTTTTCCATATCTTTTGTGGTCTACTCATCTTGTTTTAATTTCTGCCAAATTTCTTCCTTTTTCAGATTCCTTAAAATCCTGTACTGGTTATCTTCCAGGAGTGTATCAAATTGGCAGACAGACTTATACAAGCAATAATTACATGCGGTTTTCGGGCCGTTTTTATAAGGACTGACTTTTACATTCCCTTTTAAGATTTCTTCTCCAATTTCCGTCACAATATTGCGCACAAATTTCCTTAAGGCATCGAATTCTTCCTGAGTAGCAGTGGATGAACGCTTATCAAATCCATCTTTCGTCAATGTAACCGGAAGAATATCGGAATATTTTTCTAAAGTATTGTCCATTTTTTTAACTATATCTAAGTCCTCCAATACCATACCGGATAGTTTTAAATCCTTTAAAAGCAGCTTTTCCAGTTCTTCTTCCGACATTTCCTTCGCTGAACGAATGAGCGGATCATCAATTCTAAAATAAAAAACTCCTGCCGGAAGTAATTTCTTATGAAGCACTTTTTCTCCGTTTTCCAAAAAAGCATCGAGATAAAGGAGAAGCTGTAGCTGAATACCATAAAAAATATCTGCCAGATTGAAGGTTCGATTACCCGACTTATAATCGATAATCTTTATGTAAGCTTTATTATTCTCATCAAGTATATCCACTCTGTCGATTCTTCCTGTCAGTATAATTTTTTCACCGGTTTTTAGCTCAACCACTATGGGAGGAAGTTTATACTGTTCCCCAAAGCCCACTTCAAAGCCTAAGGGTTCAAACTCTCCTCTTTTGATATGTTCTGTAAGAGCCCAGACGGCTCTTTTTGTAATTCTTTTTAATCGAAACAGTAAATATTTATTTCTTGCGGAACTGAGCAAAATTTCATTGCCCAATTTGGGAGCTACTTCATTCATGGTTTCCTCTACTAAAACATCGCTTGTATCCTTGTCCAGTTCCTTCCATGGAATTCCTCTTGTGTAAAGCTTCTTTGAAAAAATGTCCAAAGCGCTGTGGAATAGCCTGCCCAAATCCGGCGTCTGAAGCTGATACATTTTTCTTTCTTTTGCCTTTAAACCATATTCTACAAAATATCCAAAAGGACAGGCAGCAAATTTCTCTAGCCTGGAGACACTGGTATAGATTCTATCACCGTACAACATCTTTATACTTTTGCTTGCCAGATAATTTTCCTGGTTGGTATGAAAGAGACCTTTTACAGTGATTTTCGCCTTATCTTTCCAGTCTTCCTGAGACAAATACCAGCTGTATACATCCTTCCATGTATCACAAAGTTCACCCTTTTCAATGATATCCCTTAATTCCAGACCTAGATAATGAAATGTAGGTACAGGAGCCAAAATACTTCCTTCTTTTGAATTTTGCAAATCGCTGATTTCCTGAATAAGAGGAAAAATCTTCTTGATTCTTGAAATAATGACCGAAGGCCTTAAGGCTTTTCCCTCTTCGTCTCCCATGGAAAAACTCAGCTGCAGATACTCTTCCGGCTTTGTTAATCCTGAGTAGATAAGAAACTGTTCCTCGAAGGCTCTTCTTCTGCCGTCAGGAGCCAACTCCAATCCCATCTGGCTCATTTCTCCTCTTTCTTCATCGGAGAATATCCCCAGTGCTTCGGTGGCTGCAGGCAAAACGCCGTCATTGACGCCAATGACAAATAATGCCTTGATATAGGGAAGTCTTGATCTTTCCAAATCTGCAACCACTACTTGATCGAGCGCAGGGGGCACAAGACCCATTTTGCATTGTTCAAGTCCTGCATCCAGAATCTTTGCATATTCTTTGATTGTTACTTCTTCGTCTCCTAATATTTCAACCATTTTATCAAATAATTCTACAATCATATCCCAGATTTGCATATTTTGCTTGGCTAAAATCAACTGATTATTCTCCATAAAATGATTGATAAATTCCAGAAGACGGTCTTTTACTCCCAGATCTTCCAACAATTCATACAGAGCTGTCGTGATCTTACGAATTGTGTGTTTTTGACTGCTTTTTAACTTTTCATGGAATATTAAAAGGGGGCTTGCCACTTGCTTTCTTGTTCTATTGATCCTTCCAAGGAGGCTTTCTTCATATTCCTTTTGGACCCCATCGTCCAAATCGTCTAAAGTTTTCTTGGTCCAGTCCTCTTTTGTCCATTTGGTGGCACCTCTTATGCCATAGGCTAAAACATAATTTTCTAAGATATCAACCTCTTCTTCGTCAATCCCTGTGAATCGGGTTTTAAGATATCTGAACATGCTTTCATAGGACCAGTTATTGATGATGATTTCCAGAGATGCCCGTATCAGTTCAATCAGTGGATGGGACAATATATCCTGCTTTATATCAATAAAGTAAGGGATATTATACTCTTTGAAAATGCCTTCTATGATCTTTTGATATTTGGAAATACCACCTGTAACCACAGCAATGTCCCTATATCTATACCCCTTGTTTTGAACCAATTCTAAGATATCTTTTGCTGTTTGATCTATTTCACTGTAGGGGTTGACGGCAATGAATAGTTTTATATGCTCTGTTTCTTTTTTATAAGCCATGCAGGGATAATTAAAATATTCTTTTTCTAAGTGAATGAGCTCTTCATTTTTACTGGAAGTGGTATTGGCATTGAATAGTTTTACAGGTTCTTCGACTTTAACATTGTATAAAGCTGTAATCTTATTCAACTTATCGAAAGTTTTTCTGCTTTCACAGAAAGGATCCCCTTCATCACAGGGTGAAAATAAATCCACTCCGGGGTCCAGGGTAAGAGAAATATTAACGATTTTCGCCTTCTTTAGCAGCTGATAGATAATTCTGTACTGCTGGGGAGTAAAACCATAAAAACCGTCAATCCAGATATGGGCTCCCTCTAAAAAGGAGCAATTCTCGATCTTTTTTACCAGTATATCCAGAATCTCTTCGGAGGTGATGTATTTTTCTTTCATATAATTTTTAAAGCCCTGAAAGACTAGAAATAAATCATTCAGTTTAGCTCTTAAAATGCTGCTTCTCACATTCTCTTTGTTTTCCAGCAGAGTCTCGGGGACAACATCATACTGTTGAAATTCAGAAATCACATTCCCCAAAGTCTGCATAAAACCGGGCTGCTTGACAGATTTGTTTAAAATCTCCAGTTCTTCTTCTATACCATCAATTACTTTTCGAAGGACCATATTTCTTCCCAGATCCCCCAGCAGTTTCTCGCTGGGACCTCCCACTTCCTCAAAAACCCTATGGGCCAGCCTCTGAAAGCTTAAAATCTCGACATCTATTATTCCTTTCTGGTCTAATACTTTGATTAAATCCTTATGGGCCTGAAAATTAAATTGCTCCGGAACGATGAGTATTAAAGTTTTCCCACTTTTTTCTCTGACTTTTTGCTTGATATCATTATAAATAAAACGGGTCTTCCCTGTACCGGAACGGCCTAATATGTATCTGATGCTCACAGTCATTCCTCCAAGATTACTTTTATATAAAAGAAGCTGTTTCCAGCTTCTTTTACTCTTCTACAGTATATATATATAATTCCTTGTCTCCTAAACTGTCCATATTTACATTTTGTTCCTGTTCTACTGGAACTGCAATACGATTTGGATTTCCATCAGAAATATATCTATATTCCGGATGTTTTTCATAATACTCAAAATACCATCCTAAATCTCCTTCTTCCCCTCTGGAACCTCTTACCCTGGGGACATTAAAAGGATCAAATTTAATATGATTAACAGGAACAAAAGGACCACTGGGACCTTCCCTTAAACCTATTCTATAGCTGTATTCCTTTGCGTTATAACTTCCTTTTTCAACTAAATGCCTGAGTTCTTCCTTAGGCCTTTCTCCAAAGGGATATGAGAAAGAGTCCAGTGTATAGCCCGGAAGGGCTTCTTTAATCATTTGATCCACTTTACCGATTTGCTCCTGTATTTCCTCTGCGCCCAATTTGGATAAATGGGCATGGGAATAGGTATGATTGGAAACTTCATAACCATTATTGATTAAATACTCCAGTCTTTCTTTAAAGGTTCCATCTCCGGCAAAAGGATCATTATCTCCATTGATATAAAATACCGCATGCCTTCCAAAATCAGGATGTTCTTCGTAAAATTTATTGATAATGTCAACTGCACAATCCGGAGTTGGTTTGAGCTCACCATTTTCTTCGATGAGTGAAAAACTTGAACTGATCCCGTCGTCAAAAGTAAGTATAACAGGAGTATACCCTGCTTCTACTGTAATATTATTATCTATATAATCCCTCATGGATATAAGTCTGTAACCATGTTCATACAAATATTTCAAGTCTTCTTTAAGCCCTTCTACTGTCCTTTGATAAGGGCTTGGAGGATCACTCTCTACAATCCCATGATACATAATAATCATGATGTGTCCTAATTCATTGGGTCTAACTTTTTGGTAATCGATCTCTGTAATCTCTTCCTTTTCTTCCTCGCCAATTTCCTGTTCTTCATTCGGTTCTTCTGCCTCATTGACATCTGCTAACTCAACCCTTTGATCTACATTCTGGTCTTCTTGGGGTAATTTCTCATTTTTAGCGCAGCCTGTTGTTCCAAACAGGATACTCAGAATCAATAAGAACACTAAGCTATGTTTTATGTTTTTATACATTTGCATCTCTCCTAGTAAAATAATGTCACTTAATATTATACCTTTTATTCCTCTGCATACCAAGAGATAATTGTTTTTTCCTTCCTATCACCTAAATTGTTATAACTCACAAAAAATTCCTCCTTTTCTTTCTATATTAGATGATTTATAATAAAGATTAGAAAGTAAATTGTCATAGATTTTTTACGTACTAATTCTTTATTGATTTCACAAAAGATCTATGATAATCTGAATTAAAATTTGAGGAGGGGTTACTAATGGGAATCTTTAAGAAAAAACAAGAAGACAAAACAACTCAGCAAAATGAAAATTTGCAAAAGCAATTAGCTCGTCAGTTTAATGACGCTTTAAATCCTGTAAAAACCAGTGTAGATGAATTAAAAGATATTGTAACTGCGGCATCGGATGCTTCAGAGTCTATGACATCTCTTATAAATCACCAGGTGCCTGCCTTTATAAATAATGGCACTCAACTGTCCGACATTACCAATCAATATGATGCCCTTGCTACTGAAACAAAACAAATTTCAGACAGCATAGAATCTATGAACGAGATTGCAAGCAACGCCGTTAAAACTGCAAAAGACGGCCAGATATACGTTGAAGAATCCATCAGTAAAATTAATAAACTTAAAAATACAATCGAAAGAACCAATCATACCATTACTTCTTTGAACAAAAGCTCCAGTGAAATCGGTAACATTTCTCAAATTATTACTAGTATCTCCAGTCAAACTAATCTTCTTGCATTAAATGCTTCCATTGAAGCGGCAAGAGCAGGAGAACATGGTAAAGGTTTCGCCGTTGTTGCAGAAGAAGTTCGTAAGCTGGCAGAACAGTCCTCTAAATCTGCAGAAGACATTACCAATTTAATTTCTGGATTACAAAAGCAAACAACAGAAATATCCGAAATTATGTCCAGCAGTGCTGCTGAAGTTACTGAAACCGTTACAGCAGTTAATAAAGCAGGAGATGCTTTCGAAAGCATTAGCCAATTTGTTGAAACGATTTTATCTCAGTCCAGCATGATCAATCAAACCATTGATATGATTTTAAAGAATATGAAATACATTTCTGATACTGTTGACGCTGCTGCTTCCACTTCACAACAAGGGGAAAGCATTATGAATGAATTGAAACAAAACCATCAAATTCAAGTTCAATCCATCGGAGAGCTAAAACAGTTAAGCAACCATCTGACAAGTAAATTAAATACTCTTCAACAACTGGTAGATACCTATAAAAATTAATCAGTCTGTCCAAATAAAAAACTCCTTTTTACTTTTTAAAAAGGAGTTTTTAAATTATAAAATTATTGAATGCTGATGGTATAAGAACACGCAAACTCTTCATCAGGATCAATGGACAGAATACCTGCCTTCTCCTTAAAATCTACAATGTTGTTTTTATAGTCTGCAATTCCCAGCCAGGGCTCAATGCATATAAATGGTGCTCCCTCAGGCTTTGACCAAATCCCTAAATAACGAAATTCATCAAAGGTAACACGAATTGCTTTAGTCGATTTAATACTTTTTAAAGTAATATACCTGGATTCAGTGTTTTCCACTATAAGTGCATCATTTGCAAATAAATCCTTTGTGATAGGGATTATTTTTTCATGATTTAAGAAGGGTTGCTTTTCTTCTGAAATTAACCCATCTTCCAGGCATATTTTGTCTAAAGTTTCCTCTTTTTCAAATTCCAATACATAATCTTCCATCCTTTCTCCTTCTATCAGAGGACAGTTAAATCCAGGATGGCCGCCGATGGAAAAATATATTTTTTGAACATCTGTATTTTTTACAAAATATTTTACTATAATGCTCTTCTTAGCCAATATGTATTCCACTCTTAACTGAAAATGATATGGATAGTGTTTAAGCGTATTTTCATTACTGGTCAGCTGATATAAAATATGTTCTTCGGATTCTTCAAGAATATCAAAAATCATGTCTCTGGCAAATCCATGCTGTGTCATACGATATTCATTTCCATCAATAGTGTATTTATTGTCATTTAGTCTTCCTACGATCGGAAATAAAATGGGTGCATGTCTTCCCCATATCTTATGATCTCCCTGCCACAAATACTCCGTATGATCTTCTTTTAGTATGATACTTGTTAATTCTGCTCCTTCTGGTTTCGTTTTTACTTTAACCCACTGATTCTCCATTAATTCTCCCCCTTAAAAGATGGTTACTTATATTATTATAACAAAAATAACCAGAAAATATCTAAAAACTATTTCTCCATCGGTCAAGCTTTCCACCTCTTCAGTCAGTAATTTAACCAATACCCTTTGGGGCATATCAAAGGGAGAGTGATTTTATAGAAAATACAGATTAGAAAAAGCAAATGCCAGGATGCATCCATTCGTCATACATCCCAGCATTAATAGAATCAAATAGATTTAATCATTCTTTTACATTCAAAACCGAATACTGCCTAAATAATTATTGAAAGATCTTAAGATGATTTAGATTTTGTAAATAAGTCAAAGGCTACTGCTATCAGAAGAACTAATCCTTTAATAGCTTGTTGCCAGTCGATACCAAGACCCATAATGGACATACCATTGTTCATAACACCCATTACAAGGCCTCCAACCATTGCTCCTACAACGGTTCCTATACCTCCTGTTGAAGATGCGCCTCCAATATAACAAGCTGCAATCGCATCAAGCTCAAATCCGTTACCTGCTTTTGGTGTTGCAGCATTTAATCTGGCTGCAAAAATTAATCCTGAAAGAGCAGATAACATTCCCATATTAACGAATACCCAGAATAAGACTTTTTCTGATTTTACACCAGATAATTTTGCTGCTTTTTCATTTCCACCTACAGCATAAATATGTCTACCAGGAACGGTTTTATTGGTGATAAATGCATAAATAACAATTAATACAGCCAATAATATTAAAATATTTGGAAGACCTTTATAACTTGAAAATACAAAGCTAAAGTAAAGAATTACAGCAATGATTCCAACCAATTTAGCTACCATAAAGCCTATTGGTGGCACTTCAAAATTATATTTTAACTGAGTTTTTCTATTATTTAATTCCATAATAACAATGATAACAGATAATAAGACACCAATAAGAATGGTTGTAATATGAGCTCCCTGACCTCCAAATACATCAGGAATAAATCCAGAACTTATTTTTGTAAAAGCTTCTGGAAAAGGAGCAATAGATGTTCCTTTTAATACTACCATGGTTAATCCTCTAAAAACCAACATGCCAGCTAAGGTTACAATAAAGGCTGGAATTCTAACATATGCAATCCAGAATCCTTGCCAAGCACCAATTATTGCTCCAATAATTAAACATATAATCATAGCTACAAAAAAGTTAACTTTCATATTTACCATCAATATTGCACCAATAGCACCTACAAAAGCTACAACGGATCCTACAGACAAATCAACATTACCAGTTATAATAACTAGCAACATTCCAATCGCTAAAACTAAAATATAACTGTTTTGCAGGATCAAGTTTGTAATATTTAATGGTTTTAATAAAACGCCTTCAGTGATAATTTGGAATAACAAAGCAATAGATACTAATGCAATTACCATACCATATTGTCTAATATTGCTTTTAAACATTGCCTTCAAGGTTTTCATTGCTATACCTCCTGTTATTGATTCACGACATATTTCATAATTTTTTCTTGAGTTGCTTCTTTTCCGTCTAATTCTCCTGTGATTCTTCCTTCACTCATAACATAAATTCTGTCACACATTCCGAGAATTTCAGGAAGTTCTGAAGAAATGAGCAAAATTCCTTTTCCTTCGCTAACGAGCTGATTGATAATTGTATAAATTTCATATTTTGCTCCAACGTCAATTCCTCGGGTAGGTTCATCCAAAATCAATATATCTGGTTTCGTTAAGATCCATCGGCTTAAAACAACCTTTTGTTGGTTACCACCACTTAGATTACCTGTTTTTTGCATAATACTTGGAGCTTTAATATTCATTTTCTTTCTAAACTTTTCAGCTTCTATAACTTCCTGGCTTTCGTTTACTACAAGATTTTTTGACAACTTATTTAAACTGGATAAAGAGATATTACGTTTAATACTATCAATTAAAATCAATCCATAATTTTTTCTATCTTCTGTTACATATGCCAAACCATTCTCAATAGCTTTATTGACATTATTCAAATGAATCTCTTTACCATCTTTGTAAATATGGCCACTGATCTTTTTACCATATGATTTACCAAAAATACTCATAGCCAGTTCTGTTCTTCCAGATCCCATTAATCCAGCAATACCTACTATTTCACCTTTTCTTATATTGAAGCTCACATTATCAATGACTTTTCTATCTTCATGAAGTGGATGATAAACAGTCCAATCTTTTACTTCAAAAATAACTTCTCCAATATTGGATTCTCTTTTAGGGAAACGGTCTACTAATTCTCTTCCTACCATTCCTTGTATGATTCTATCTTCTGTAATGTTATCCTTTTCTTTATCCAAGGTCTCAATGGTTTTACCATCGCGTATAACTGTGATAGAATCAGCAACCTTTGAAACTTCATTTAACTTGTGAGAAATCAGGATAGAAGATATTCCTTGCTTCTTAAATTCTAACAATAGATTTAATAAGTTTTCACTATCATCTTCATTTAGAGCTGCTGTCGGCTCGTCTAATATAAGAAGTTTTACTTCTTTAGATAAAGCTTTAGCGATTTCTACTAATTGCTGCTTACCAACCCCTATATTGGTAATAAGCGTATTGGGAGACTCTTCTAATCCTACTTTTTCTAACAACTCTTTTGTCTTTAAGATTGTGCTGTTCCAATCTACTATTCCATTTTTAGCTCTTTCATTACCTAAAAATATATTTTCTGCTATGGATAAGTAGGGGATTAACGCTAATTCTTGGTGAATTATAACAATCCCTAAACCCTCACTCTGTTTAATATCTTTAAATTCACATTTTTTACCCTTAAAAAATATATCCCCTTCGTATGTTCCATAAGGATATACACCACTTAATACTTTCATAAGAGTAGATTTTCCTGCACCATTTTCTCCTACCAGTGCATGAATCTCTCCTTCTTTTACTTTCAAATTTACATTATCAAGAGCCTTAACCCCTGGAAATGTTTTGGTAATATTTCTCATTTCCAAAATGAACTCTGACATAACGCTTCTGACCTCCTAACGCAGAGTAATAAAATATTTTAGTGATGGCATTGCCATCACTAAAATATTTTTAAATCATATTATTGAAAATCAGCTTCTGTATAGTATCCTGAATCTACTAAAACTTCTTTGTAGTTTGTAATATCAACGGATACAGGTTCACACAAGTAAGAAGGAACTACTTTTACGCCATTATCATAAGTTGTTGTATCATTTACTTCAGGTTCTTTACCATTTAAAACTGCATCTACCATTTCAACTGCTTTTGCTGCAAGAGTTCTTGTATCTTTAAATACTGTTTGTGTTTGTTCTCCAGCAATGATAGATTTAATAGATGGCAACTCAGCATCTTGTCCTGTAACGATTGGCATTGGCATATCTGCTGTACCATATCCAACACCTTTTAATGAAGAAATGATACCAATACTAATTCCATCATATGGAGATAATACAGCGTCAATTCTCTCTGTTGTATAGTGTGCACTTAAAAGGTTATCCATTCTTGCCTGTGCAGTAGCTCCATCCCATCTGAGGGTAGATACTTTATCCATTCCCATTTGGCCACTTTTTACAACCAATTGACCATTGTCAATATATGGTTGAAGAATAGACATTGCTCCATCATAGAAGAAATATGCGTTGTTATCATCAGGAGACCCTCCGAATAATTCAATATTGAAAGGTCCTTTTCCTTCTTTTAATCCTAATTTTTCTTCAATATAACTTCCTTGTTGTACTCCTACTTTAAAGTTATCAAATGTTGCATAGTAACTTACATGTTCACTGTTTCTGATTAAACGGTCATAAGCTATAACAGGAATTCCTGCTTCATTAGCCTTTGCTAAGACATCTGTTAAAGCTTCTCCATCAATTGAAGCAATTACTAATGCAGCTACACCTTTTGTAATCATGTTTTCAATTTGTGAAACTTGGTTTTCTACAACGTCTTCCGCATATTGAAGATCTGTTTTATAACCTAATGCTTCGAATTGCTTAACCATGTTTTCTCCGTCATTAATCCATCTTTGTGAGGATTTTGTTGGCATTGCAATTCCTATTGTTTTATCATTATTGGCATTGTTACTTCCTGTTGCTTCTCCCCCACTTGGTGTTTCAGTCTTACTTCCACAAGCGGTCATTGCAAATACTAAAGCAAACATGACAAAAATTGATAATAATCTTTTCATTTTTTTGCCCCTCTCTTTTCATTTATGTTTGTTTTGTTTCGCTTACGTTCATATATTAGCATATCCTATCTTTTTTAGCAATACTTTTACCAAAAAAAATTAAAAAAAAATCAGTCCTTTGTAGAATCTAAATAATACCACAATAAAATAACTGATTTTCGCTTGATATTTATCACATTTTTAAGTTAAATTCAGCGATAATATTGTATCTGTTTCTATCTGGTTTAGTTTCGATTATGTTCGTTTTATATTTTCGTTTTTGATCATTTTATCTTTTCGTTTGTGTTCATTTTATATTATTTTTTACCTCCGGTGGCATAATACATGATTTTTTCTTGACTTGCTTCGTTTCTTGGAATCTCTGCAACAATTTCTCCTCTGTACAATACCAGAATCCGATCGCACATCCCTAGTACTTCATTGATATCTGAAGATGTCAGTATAATGGAAGCTCCCTTTCTAACCAATTCATTCATCAAATTATACACATCCACTTTAGAAGCAATATCAATTCCTCTTGTTGGCTCATCCATAATAAAAATTTTAGACTTGGACATCATCCATTTTGCCAATACCACTTTTTGTTGATTGCCACCACTTAAATAGGCCACTTCGTCATTGATCGATCCACATTTTATATTTAATCTATTGGTATAATTATTGACGATATCCCTTTCTTTGTCTAATTTCATTAAAAACTTTCCAGAAACTTGGTCAATGCTGGATGCAGTAATATTATGTGGTATTTTTAAAGACATAAATAATCCTTCTGTACTTCTGTCTTCTGTTACATATCCAATACCTGCTTTTATCGCATCACTGGGAGAATCTATTGAAACCTTTTTATTTTCAATCATTATTTCTCCACTATCTATTTTATCTATTCCAAAAATCGATTTAGCAATTTTGCTTCTTCCTGACCCTACCATTCCCGTAATGCCTAAAATCTCTTTTCTTCTAAGAGAAAAATTAATATTTTTGAGTATGTTACCTACATTCAAATTGATTACAGACAATATTTCTTTTCCTGGTTTTATGGTTAATTTGGGATACCTGTCTTTTAAATCTAATCCCGTCATCATGTGGATGATATTATTTTCGTTCATACTGGATACGGATTCTGTACAAATAATTTTACCATCTCTTATTACAGAGACCCTGTCTCCTATCTGTCTTATTTCTTCAAAACGATGAGAAATATAAAAAATAGATACCCCTGACTTTTTTAACTCTCTAATAATCTTAAAGAGCTGTTCTGATTCAACATCTGTAAGTGTAGAAGTAGGCTCATCCATAATGATAATTTTTGCATTGGATACATATGCTTTTGCGATCTCCACTAATTGTCTTTGGGAATTCCCCAGATTTCTTACTAATTCTCTGCCATCCATGTCAAAATTCAATTTATCAAATAATTCCTGGCAATTCTGGTACATTTTTGACCAGTCTATAAGCTTAAAATTCTGACTGAGTAAAGGTTTTTTATCCAAAAATATATTTTCAGCTACAGAAAAATGGTCAAAAAGAGAAACCTCCTGATGAATCATGGTAATCCCCATTTTCTTTGCATGACTTGGAGACTGAATAGAAATAGGTTGTCCTTCAAAATAAAGTTCACCGCTATCCGGTGAATAAATCCCCCATAATATGTTCATCAAAGAAGTCTTCCCGGCTCCATTTTCTCCCAATAATATATGAACTTCTCCCCTTTGAAGATCCAGATTAATGTTTTCTAAAGCAAAAGACTCTGAAAGTCTTTTATTGATATTTTTCATTAAAAATATTGTATCACTCATCTATACGCCACCTTCATAAGCATTAAAAGCTGTGAAAAGTTGTATATTGTTTTCAAAAAAGTACTGTTTATAGTTTTCTGGTATTTTAGGATTAGTGATAATTTTATTTGCCATAGAAATAGGCCCTATCTGCGAAAAAGCAATATTATCAAAAGCTTTATAAAGGCATACAATAATACATTGATTGGCTATATGGATCATTTCATTAATAATAGATGCTTTTTCAATACTTTGTACTGTATATCCTCTTTTAATATTTACTCCGTCTACTTCTATAAAAGCTTTAGAGACAAAAAATTCTCTAATGTTTTTCTCTGCAAATTTCCCTACGAGGCACATAGAAGCAGAATCCAGATCTCCTCCTGGAATGATTACTTTAATACTTGGATTGCAGGAAAGTTCTGAGGCAATATTAAGGTCATTGGTTAATACCGTTAAATTTCTTTTATTGATAATTTTTTTTGCAATACACAAATTCGTAGGACCCTGACTAAGCAAAATAATATCATTATCTTCTATCATATGATTAGCTATATCGCCAATCTCTAATCTTTCCTCAAAAAAAGGATCATTTTGCAAGTCAGAGTCAATTTCTTCATCATACAACGCTTCATTAAGCAGTGCTCCACCATGGGTTCTGGTCAGAAACTTTTCGTTTTCTAATTTTTCCAGATCACGGCGAATCGTCACTTCAGATACATTGAGAATGGAACTTAATGAAGAAACATGGATATATTTTTTATCTAATAAAATATTTTTTATGACCCTAATTCTCTCTGGTGCAAACATGAGCCAGCAATCCTCTCCCTAATTTTATTCAGTTTTAGTATATATGATTTAATCATATTTTACAATAAACGATTTTCAATTCTATATTCTTTTAGAAATAATTTCTATTTTTTCTATAATTTTTCCCAATTCAATTCCTGTATTTTCATAAAGTATTGAACTATATAATTCTTTGTAATACAATATGTATAAAAATAGGAATTGTTCTTATCTTATTGGTTTTGCATTAAAAATCAGAAAGGATGTAAACCATGAATCTATTTCAAGGTATAACTAAGCTCAAAGAAAACAAAAAATACAATTCAGTGGTAAGATCTATAACTTCCTTTAGAGAAGCAGGAATTATATTAATTATTCTTGTCGTTTGTCTTATATTATCTCTATTGACCCCCCACTTTTTAACTCGTGATAATCTAATCACAACAGCTATTGGTCTTTCAGCAGATGGAATTATGGTAATAGGAATGACTGTTGCTTTAGTGTCTGGAGGCTTTGACCTTTCTGTCGGTTCTATAATGGGGTTAAGTGGTGTTACCGCTGGTATTCTATACCTTGAAGGAATGAACATTTGGATCGCCTGTATCATCGCTTTAATTGTAGGAATCATTTGCGGTCTTGTTAATGGCTTTTTTATTGGAATAGTGGGACTAAACCCTCTGATTACAACTCTAGGTATGATGGGCATTGCCCGTGGAGCCGCCTATGTTTTAACTCAAGGATCTCCCCTCTCACTATTTGCAATCCCAAAATCTTTTGCTTTTTTAGGAGAAGGTAAAATTTTAGGGATACCAGTAATCGTTTTTCTCTTTTTTGCAATGGCTATTATTGGGGACTTCCTGCTTAGGAGATCAGAACCGATAAGAAGGGTGTTTTATGTGGGAAGCAACGAAAAAGCTGCCATACTTTCTGGTATTAATGCCTCTAAGGTAAAAATCGGTGTATTTATACTGACTGCTACTTTATCCAGTATTGCTGGAATACTCAGTTTGGCTAGATTTACTGTAGCAGCTCCTACTGCAGGATTAGGCTCTGAATTAAGAGTCATTTCTGCTGCCGTTATTGGTGGTGCTAGTCTTAATGGAGGGGAAGGAACTATCTTAGGGGCTGTTTTAGGGGTTATATTATTAAATATCATCAGCAATGGTCTGATTTTATTAAATGTATCTGTATATTGGCAGGATTTAATTAATGGTATTATCTTAATTATTGCAGTTACTTTTGATTATATAAGTCATAAAAATAAACTTAAAAGACTTAAACTCAACAAATAACGTATTCCATTAATGAGAGGAGCCTTTATATGATGAATATAAAAAAAAATATTTTATATGGTTTTCTGATCATATTTGCCCTATCCATATCGTTAGCAGGATGTAGCGGAAGCAATAATATCGACAGCAGCAGCAATACTGTTTCAACGCATCCTTTAACTGGCAGTCCCAACGAAGAATACTATATGATTACATTTTCATCCGGACTTGAATATTGGAAGGGCTGTTATAAAGGTTTTGAAGATGCGGGTAAATTATTTGGAATAAAAACAGTCTATACTGGCTCTCCTCAGTATGATGTCAATCAGCAAGTTACAGTACTGGAACAAGTTATTGCAAAAAAACCGGCTGGAATTGCGATAACTGCTATGAATCCTGATGCATTGGCCGCTCCAATTAAAAAAGCTGTTGATGCTGGCATTCCAGTGGTTACTTTTGATGCAGATTCTCCCAACAGTGGAAGATATTCCTTCCTCGGAACTGGCAATGAGTATGCCGGAACGATTGCAGCAAGAACAATGGCAGAATTAATTGGAAATGAAGGGGAAGTAGCTCTCATTACACTTCCAGGTCAATATAACCACGAACTTAGAGTTGAAGGTTTTAAGAAAACCCTTGAAAAAGAATTTCCTAATATTAAAATTGTTGCTATAGGCAATGGCAAAAGCGATCAGACAGAAGCTGCAAAAGTTGCTGCTGGATTCTTACAAGCCCATCCAAACATAAAAGGTATTTTTGCCACAGATTCAACGAGCGGCGTTGGCGTCGCCACCGCTGTAAAAGAAACCAATAGACTTCAAGACGTAAAAATCGTAAGTTTTGATACAGATAAAGGCACTCTGGATGCTATCAAACAAGGTATTATCTCTGCAAGCATTGCCCAGGGAACTTATAATATGGGATATTGGTCCATGAATTTTTTGTATCAATTAAAACATGATCTAATCCAACCTGTTGATAAATGGAAAGAGAAAAATATCACTCCTCTCCCTCCTAATGTTGATACAGGAGTGAATGTAATCACTATTGAAAATGTAGATGCTTTTTATTAATTTAATATTTTACCCCATACTATTTAGAACCAAGCATCAGACTAAAAATAAGTCTTATGCGGCATTCTTAATAATATGGGGTATTTTTTTACTGTTTATTGAAAGTATAAGCAAGAAAACTATCTTTAATTACAAGCTTTATGTTTTAATTGTCATTATGATTGTTATCATGAATAACTTGATCAATAATGATGACAAAAGCTAATATCAAAGCTTGGTTTTCATCGTCTGCAATCTCCACTCCATAAGAATCCCTAAAGGAGAAGAATTTTTTACTAACAGATGCTACTACTCTTCCCTGTTTGAGAATTCTAAAATCATATCCAAAGAAGTCTCCCTCTATACTATATTGTCCAAAAGTACTCTCTATATGAAAACGAGGTCTGAAGAATGTAAATTCCTTTTTAACTTTTGCAGCATATTGTCCATTAAGGTAAACAGAATATTCCGGCATCAGTTTAAGCAATTTTTGCTCAATGTATACCCGTTCCACTCCATTTACATCATAAATTGTAAGTTTATCTCCCAGTGCAAAAACCTTACCTTTAACATAAAATTGATCTGAGCCATATTCATCCTTAATCGTGAAGTTATCACCAAAACTTAATATTTTTTGATTGATTTGATATCTCATAGCATTCTCTCCTTTAGGATATTCTTTGATATGTAGCATTAAAAATAGAGTTCTCTATAATATATACATCTTCAATATCATCTTGTCTGATTGCAATATAATCATTTACTTTCCCTGACATATATTTAGACGAATCCCATTTTGTAAAAACCTTTGTGTTTTTTGCAAGAGGCTGTGCATAGACAAAAATTTCTTTCGTTGAGATACATGCTTTTACATAAGCCCTTAAATCAATAGTCTGGCCCGTTTTCCTGTTTTTAACCTTTGGAAAATATTCTACATTTTTTAACTGAAACGGTCCATCGATCACCTTATAGCTTTTACTAAATTTTTCTTTGCTTATAGGATATACCTCTCCTGTAATACCTATCATAAAATAAGTGTCCGGAGAAGATACAGTCTCTATATCTCCTTTAATGCTCCTCACAAGCAGAGGCGTACCTTCTTTAAAAACCTCTGCTACAGGGACAAAGCCCAGAGTCAGATTCTTCTTTTTATAAAGAACCATTCTCTCAATATCAAGGTTATTATTATTATGATAAATAATATCGAAACTATCAAAATAAGCTTTTATACGATTATGTAAGTATCCATCCTTATTCATTCCCGGGTATTGCCTGTCAAATTTTTCTTCATGAATAAAGCCCCCTGCCTTATCCATATTTCCTCCTCCGGAACCTATCCCTTCTGCCAGAAAGGCAGCCATCTCTGAAGCCATTACTTCCCTTATACAACTTCTTACAGAAAAATAGACTCCCACATTTGTTTCATTATACACAACACAAGTATCTATGACATCTACCTGAAGCGCCAAATCGCTTATAAATCCCAATATATTGGGGTCACAGGGATGCGCCTTAAAGATAGCACATCGATAATCATCAATATAAGAATATCTGATCAGAGCCATGCCTGCAATTTCTATGTCTCGCAAAGTAAAATTTGCATTTTTTAATTTTCTTATTAAATTTATATCATATTCAACATGATCTTGTAAATCTTTATCTAAAGGATGATAAATTTCCACAAAACTGTTTGTGTCTGTAAAAAGCCCATAATATAAAGCTGTAGCTACATTTTTATACTGATTGACATCAAATCCTTCATCTAGCAGCATCTGCCATACCACCGTTGCACAACTTCCAAGATAAGGCTTGATTTCAGTCATAGTCACATCATATATTTCTTGTTGATGATGATCAATAATCGCAATGTTCTTTGCAGGAAATCTTTTAACGTTTCCAGCTCCATATTGGCAGTCTACCGTAATCAGGACTTCATTATCTCCTACAATTAATTCATCCACATACTCTATAGGAATGTTTAATTCTTCTATCATTTTAATTAGATTAGGCTTGGTAATCCTAAAACGTCCTCCATAGACCAATCGTACATTTTTATCTTTGTTTTTAAAATATTCATATAAAGCGTACCCTGAACTGATAGAATCTCCATCAGGATTGTCATGGCACTGAATAATGATATAATCGTATATAAGCAAATCTGAAAGCTTCAAAAAATGACCTCCCAATATCATTTGTTTCTGTGGTTATATTCAATAAGATAATCATTATGCTTAATTTGCCAATATATGACAGAAAGAGTTCAAAATATACAATATAATATAAAAACTGCCAACACTTATGGTATCGGCAGTTTTTAAAATAATTTTATAAATAAAAATCATGGTTTTGGATTCTACGATAAAAAGTTCTATTTTTTACAATCCAGTTGTTTGTGGATTTTTTAGGATTTAGGAAATATAGACTTTCTCCGATATTATTATTCCCTTCTAAAGCCATTCTGGCAGCTTTCACACTCTCCTCAGAAGGGGTATTATAAATGGTTCCGTTGGCCGTTGGCGTATACTGCACGCCCCAGTTCCTGTCAAATATAACTTCTTTAATAGTATTAGGGAAGTCTTTACTCTTTTTTCGGTTGATAATACAGTTGGCCACAGCCAATTTCCCCTCAAAGGGTTCTGCCTCAGCTTCCGCATGGACAAGTCTGGACAACCAGTATAAATCTTCTTGTGAGTAAGAAATAGAAGCTTTCATTACAGTCTCAGTTTTTACTGGCTTATAACCTTTCGTATACAGTTTTACTGAAGCCGTTGATTCCTGCCACTCTACATCTACATTGAATGCTTCTGCTACAAATCTGAGAGGTACAAAAGTCCTTCCATTGTATATATTAATCGGCGCATCAAGCGTAATTGTCTTGTGATCAATCATTGCGTAAGACTGTCTGATTGGAAGAGAAATTGTAACACCATTTTTCATAAGAATTGCTTCTTCATTGTGATCATTCCAATTGATTTGTTCTATTCCAATTGCTTCAGCAATGAATCTAATGGGCACAAAAGTGCGGCCATTCTCTATATAAGGTAAAGTGTCGGCGGTAATCACCTGATCATTTAAATAAATTCGTATATCCTTATTTCCACTAATCGGACGAACCTTTACCAAGTTTCCTGCGTATAACTCATCTTTTCCATTTAAGTTCGCTACCTGAGCGTAACTTACGTTATGTTCTTGTGAAATGCTGTATAGGTTATCCCCTGACTTTACAGTATGCATGATATATGAAGATGCAAAGGCACTGGATGGGGCGCCCATAAGTACGGAAAGAGATAAGATTGCTGCCATAACTCGTTTCATATTGATCATCCTTTAAATATTTTTAGATTTTGTATCAAATTTGTTAACTGATTTATTAATATTGTAACATTTTCTTAACAAATTGAAAACCGGTTTTTTTTGGAAAGATGATCAATCTTTTTATTGCAAAGAAAATCCTTAAGGATTTCCTCTGCAATAAAGAATAAGGGCGGTAAATACCGCCCTTGTAGCCCCTTATAACCCCTTTTTTAGTTCTTCCATAATAAATGGATTTTTTTCTTTTATATGTTCTAAATATGCATGAATGTCCCCATCAAATTCTAATGTTTCTTCAAATAAAGCCATCTCCAGTGAATTTCTGATGGCATTGGTCATTTCTCTCTTCTGCAAGTCCTGGTAATGGTCCATAAGGTACATGAGTGTGAATTTTAGACTATCTATTATTTTGGCATGATCAAAAGCCTTCTTTGCCCAAATCTCATGGTTGTCCGATTCTATTTTACTTGTGATTGCTCCTTGCTCTATACCCTCTTTAATCATATCTTTTGCGTAGCCTACAATACAATTTTTCCCCTGGCAATGGCCACATGTACTTTCTCCAAGACAAATATTCTCTATATTATTTTTCATCTGATTCATATATTCATATAGGGTAATCGCTGTTTTTTGATACAGTGATTTTTCTCCTTTTTTCTTCTTTTCCAGCAGGGGTTTAATGAGGAACACTGAAACGATCACAATAAATATTACAAATCCAGATATGGTAAATGCATTAACATATCGATCTGGCAGTGACGTGTACAGTTTCATGCTTCCAAATACTAAAAATAACCCATAGGCAATAAACTTCATGAGCAATTCAGGAATTTTATCCCCTATTTTACTTCCTACTATAATGCCTACACCACTGGTTAACAGCATTCCGCTGACAGTCCCTAATAATATGAAAAAGGGATGGGCTGCGTCCACTGACAGGGTAATCGCTGTAAGTTGCGTCTTATCCCCTAATTCACCAATGAAAAAAGCTGCTGCAACAGTCAATACAGGTCCTAATTTTCTTGTGCTTTCCTCTTCATCTTCATCATCCTCTTCCTTTAAAGACCATAACGCAAAGAAGATAAAAGCGCTACCTGCAATGATTTGCAGTACATTGGCTGGAATCATTCCACCAATAAAGGTACCAAATAATACAGCCACTCCATGATTCAATAAAGAACCGATAAAAACCCCCAGAAGTACTTGTCTCATTTTATACTTTGTTGCAAACATCATAGCAAGAATCTGAGTTTTGTCTCCCATTTCTGCTATAAAGATAAAAAGTAGTGCATGCAGATACTCTCTTAACATCTTATTCCTCCTCTTAGCACATGAAAAATTAGCACATAAAAAAGCGAAACTTTATGCTTAGTAAAAAATGTTTACTAAGCTAAAAGTCTCGCTTCTTTAGACAAAATCTAAAGCAAATAGAACCAGGCCAAGGACCAGTATGTTGATTCTATTTATAGCTTTCGCTACAGCTACTCCCCTTTAACTTTACATCTATAAAAATAACATAAATCTGCATAAAATTCAATTACTTTTAATTTTGTTCATTCCTTTTATTACCAGTTATCCACATCTTATCCACATATTGTGGACTAAATGTATTTTTATGGTAAATTATATGTATTTATCCACAAGAATAGATTAATCTTTACATTCCATCCTCCGTTGAGCCACATTATAATTTCCATGAAATAAAATTATTCTTTTCATTCTTTGCAATATTCGATCTGTAATTATGGAAACTACTATGATCACACCAGGAGATACTATTGTAAAAAGCGTCAACAATACAGGATGACTGGTTCTTACTATATCTTTTATAACTGTTACAACAAAAGGATGAATCAGATATATAGAAAAAGAGTATTTACCCATTTTATTGAATAAAACCTTAATGCTTTTCCCCTTCAAATCAATCAATCTGGATATTCTTAAAATAATAATTGACGCTAAAAATACATAGATATACCAGATCATCTGATAAATAAAAGTATTAATCGGTTTGCCCAATTCTATATCAAAGCACATTTTAATATAGAATGCCATGGAAAATATCCATATAAAAATGATGATTTTAAAGTACTTGTCCACAATTTGAAAACATTGATGGTAATTAAATCCAATCCAAAGACCTAACCAAATGATTATAAAATGCCAATAAAATAATGTTGCAGGATAAGGAAATATTTTATAGATATAAAACTTATTGATCCAATAAAAAATAATTTGCATTGCTGTTCCTATTAAAAATGTTACCAAAAGATTCTTTTTAACTTTTTTTATAAACTTAATAAGGACAGGAGCTAATAAATATACCTGAATAATAACAGACATAAAATACAAGTGGGAATAACTCTTCCCAAACAGAATCCAAAAGGCCCAGTCAGATACCGATATTAATTGCTCATATTCTATGGCTCCGACAAAATATCTGCACAAAATATAGACAATACTCCAAAATAAATAGGGCATTACTATAGTATGAATCTTTCTTTTATAGAATTTTAATACATTCATTTTTTCCTGTTCTAAATTATAGGTAATCAGAATGGACGCAATGAGTATAAACCCCGGAACAGCAAACTGAATGACTCTATTGAATCCATAATAGATCCCATAAATCATAGTAGCCAAATCAAATCTGCTAATGGGAATATACAACACATGAATAAGCACGACACAAAGAATCAAAATCCCTCTCATTGTTTGTATCTCTGGTATCCATTGCTTTTTCACTGATTTGCCCCCCAATATTTTAAAAGCCAACTCAATGAAGTTACTAATTTCATCAAGTTGGCCCTTCATGTGATGAGCGTATCTTAATTTACTGTTATGATATTAATCGCAATAGGAAGACTGGATCCTGCTGCATTCATCATTTCGAATTCCAATACTTCTTCTTGTCCGTCTTCTAAAACATATTCTATAACTGTAGTTGCATATTCTGAATTCGTTTCGGGAGTAATAAAGTATCCATCATAATTCTTTACTGCTGCTGCACATCTTCCTCCCCTTGGATTGAGTCGAACACGAATTGTTTTTGTTTCTCCTGTATTGTTTACAACAGGAACTTTAATTTTATAAGTCGCCCCATAATGGCCTATATTGCTGATGGTTCCATACTCTTTTCCCAGGCTGGTTTCAGCAGAAAAAATATTATCTGTTTTTCCATTAGAAACCGAATATGCAATCTGGCCAGATCCCGCTTCATATACAGGAAGTTCTGTTGTAAGCTTTGCAAAGGTCCATGTTCCCCTTGGATGCCTATTATCAGAATCTATAGGCAAAGGATCATCTTTTACGGAGGTCAGGCTTAATCCATCCACTTTGCTGACAACTGTACGTACAACATAATTGAGTTTTCCGCTTCCTGATTTTTTCTTTACTTTAAATTCATATTGGAATCCAATTAAACTTCCTGAACTTACATAAAAATCATCAATAACCAATGAGTTTCTGGATCTGATAGCCGTTCTGTCCAAGGCAATGATAGGAAGTTGATTGCTTATACTAAGTTCAGCTATTTTTAAACCTACGTCGTATATGGGCCAGCCTCTGCTGCTGGTTTTAGTCACTCCTCTTGGAGTTACCAGTTCGATATCATTTGTATCGGATAGATTCTCAATGGTAATACCTATGATTATTGGTTCATCAAACTTATTTTCATGGTAGCCGAATACAATATGATTGATAGATTCCTCATCTTCTTCCACCACATCCTGCCAAAGAGTAGCTGCATCATAAGGAACCGTTCTTTCATTAAGCGCTTCTGGATTATCACTAATCATTAATCTCGTATTGCCTTCAGCTTTAGGTTCCGGAGCATTGGTAGGAACGACTCCTCCTCCAATAAACTCTTTCTCTAAGAATTTTAAGGCAAAAGCAGCTTCTTTATTAAAAATGCTTACCTCTTGTGTTGACCCATTCCAAGCTACAGTCGCCCCAAAAACTTGCTCGATAAATTTTAAAGGTACATATATTGTTTCATTATAATCCACAATTTTACCCTGCTGAGGTTGGATCGGAATACCATTAACCGTTGCAACTTTATCGCCTATATTGATTCTTAACTCAATACCTTCTTTAATGCCAACCAATTGTCCTGTTATGTAATCACGATATGTCTTAACACCCATCGCTTTAAACACGGGTTCTACAGGAATCATCCCAACTTTATCCATTGTTATAGGATTATAGAAAGTATTCACTTTTTTCTTGTCTACAAGTATGCTCATGTTAGGAAATTCCTGAATTTTCGGCGGAATAATGAAATTAGTTGTAATGATTGCAGTTCTAGTATTGGAATCCCATTCTACAGTTCCACCAAAAGCTTCCCCTATAAATCTTAAGGGGACATATGTACTATCCTTGTATATAATTGCTGGCTGATCTAATTCAACTGGTTCTTCATTTCTGAAAACCACAGCTGAATCAATGGTGATTTGTACTACTGTATCATCTTTATATGCAACTACTGTTCTTTCACTTTGATTCCATTCTACATTTATATTCATCGCTTCAAATATTGATCTTAAAGGAACCAATATTCTTCCATTCTTAATAATAGGTTTAACAGAAGGCTTGAAAAAATCTTCATTGATAATAATATTCATATCTGCTTCAGAAACCATATCTTCTTTTTTTGCAGCATTCTCTTTTGAAGTATCTTCCTTAGAAATATCTTCTGCTGCATATGCTTTGGTGAATGCCAGATTAAAAACCATGCTAAATACGATGCCAAAAACTAGTATCTTTTTTAATCTCTCCATATTCTACCTCTCTCATTTTTATATTAGTTTAATGATTACCTTGTAAAAGATCAGCTCTTTTTAATTTGATGTCTCTTATAAAGAGATGAAAGACTTAAACACCCTAAAGTATCATTCATAACATTCAGCGTAATCATTCACCCCCATTTTCTTATCTTCCGATTAAAACCTTCGATATAAAAATATATGATTGCTTCAATTGATACTATGTACTTTAACTTTCATTCTGCCATAAGCCTTAAACAACAATAAATCTGCTATTATCGACTAATTTTAGAGTTTTACTACAAAATAAGGCAAATACATTATACTATAGATATTATAGCCATTCAAGACTACTACACTATTTCTATTTTTATCCTATATTGTAGACTTTCGCGACAACATCCTTTTGATAAAAATACATATACAGATAATCTAATATTTCACAATAACCTCATAGAACTTATTTTATTAATACTGATAATACAAAGAAAGAATTCTACTCTTATCTTATTTTTATTAGCAATCAAAATCTCAGTTTACCTTTAGTATCAGAGAATAACATATTTCTAGTTCTTTGTACATGAGATAACGAAATAATTGAAAAATATATTGATAAATGTTAGAATTAAATGAAAAATTTTAGGGGGTGAGAAATTGAAGTTTGTAAATGAACAAGATGTACTAGCTCATAAAGAAGCATTAAAATCTACTTTAGAAGATTTGTATTCAAAAACAAATTTAAAAGATGTTGAAGAACGAAAGAGAACTACTAATTATTATGAGTGGCTGAATAAAAAAACTAAGATAATTATTAATGAAAAAGATTATATTTACGATGAAAAAGCAAAAAATATTAAAAGAGGTAGTGTCGTTTGGGTTGAGTTCGGTTTTAATATTGGTAATGAATTTGGAGGAAGACATCCAGCAATAGTATTGAGAAAAACAGGTAATAGCATATTTGTACTTCCACTTTCTTCACAAAAGCCAGAAGACATAAAACCTTATCATGTAAAAATTGAAAAAGTATATAATTTTAAAAATATAGTCCGTTGGGCTAATGTATTGAAAATTCAAAATGTAAGTTTGCTAAGAGTAGATTTTAGTGCATCTATTGGAAATATAAAAGGAGAAATATTAGATGAAATAAATAAGGCAATAGAAAAATCACATATTTTCTAATTGATTTTTTTATAAATTTATTATACTATATAATTGACAAGAAAAAATATTAGTGTTATACTTTTTAATGTTGTAACTTGATAGTGTGAAGGAGCATTAGCTCAGTTGATTAGTCTTGCAGGAGAGGGAGTAGCAATACTCTCTCTCAGTCTTTGTATACAAAAATATTTAAGAGCATATATTATAGTATAGCGTGAAGGAATACATCGCTATTCAATTTGTAGTCTGAAGAGAAAGAGAGGTCTAATATGACCTCTCTTTCTAGTTGAGAAGTGTGAACTACCCACAACATTTCATGGCTCAGATCCTCAAGATATAATCAAAATTCATCGATATTTTATACTAATCTCCTTTAATAATTTCTTGCAAGTTTCTTTTGAAATAATCTTTATAAAAAATCTCCGCCTGGCTTTTCTTTTAATACTTGCTAAAAAAGGAGATTGATTATTCAAAAACATAAAATTAATTGCAAACTCTCTTTAAGTAATATATCTATATTGCATTTATTGAAAAATTTTTCGGTATTAATTATCGAAAATCTTTTTGGAGCAAAAAAATACTATCCTTCTCTTGTTAATATTTTTTATATACATAATTTGATCTTCTCGATTCGATATAATACTACTTCCAATTAACATAATCAACCAAATGTACCAATTCTTCAATTACACTTCTTAAGTCATCTTTTATCTTGTCAATATCATCTTTTTTTGCAATAAATCTTCTATTATGTGCACTTAAATCACCTAATGCTTTTATTTTAGGTATACTTTTACTTGCATTTCTGCTGATATTCCAACTTCTCTCATTTAATAAAGATGGTATCAAATCACTCAGATAAAAAAAGTTTCCATCTGCCCCTTTGATTTTATCTGCTATAGTATAGCGTTCAAATGCCTCAATAATTAAAGTCTCTAGCATCTTTCGAATCATTACTAAACATGCATCATATAGCTTTAAATCATAACATACGCATGCTTGATTAGCTACTTTTTCGATGTAACCCCTTGTGTTAGCAACGATATCTAAATTAAAAAGGTCAGACGTTGGCTTTGGCTGCTCTACTTCGCCCAATTCTTTATCAATTTGAACTTTATAATTTAGTATTAATTTATATCTACCATTATTCTTGATAAATTTAGCATTTTTCCCTTTTGAATTTTTTGATAAATAGCTAGATATATTGGAATACTCCCTCAAATTCAAAGCTCTAAAACATTCCTTAATATCAGATATCTCTATACTATCCAGTTTTTTTATAACAGTATTATAATAGACAAAATAATCTATTTGCTTACTTGAAGATAACTCATGAAAATCTTTAATTCTGCTAACAAAAACATCCAGACTATTTCGACTCATTTCTTCCTCCCTGAATTAAATCAAACTTAACATAATTTTCACCTACATGATTAAGAGAATATTTTCCATTCTCGTTTTTATATATAAACTGTTGCTTGTTTTTTATATCACGTAATGTTTGAGACAACAGTTTGGGAGTTTTTTGATTGACTAATCTTAGTGCAGTATGAATAATATGTGTATCAAACTCGGAAACACCTTTAATGTTTTTCAATAAATAACATAATAATAAAACCTGATCCTTTTGACCTTTAGGAGACACTCGACCATATTCATCTTTTAATTGAGTAGTTTCCTCTTCTGATAAATTAAGATCAATTATTGAATACGTTTCTCTTTTTGAACTTCCTTTCTGTCTACCATTATTTAAATTCTTCTTGGATTTTTTATCAGAAATATTTCTCCCATAAATAATTGCTTTTGCTTCTTCATTTCCTTTATCTGTGATAATCATATCTTGTTCATTTAACTGGCTAATCAGATCATTATGAAATAATGTTTGCAAATTATTACTTAAATTAGCCTTCCGAGAAGGAGTTGAACGATTGGTTCCTTCATATAAATTTACTATATCATTTCTATTAAACGGTTTTTGTCCATAGTTCGAAGCATAATAACAATAAACTAATACCCAGTCAGCTTCTCCTTTAGGCAGCCCCTTTTTAGCAATATCAAATATGCTTGGAATCTCTTCTTCTATCATTTTATTACTTAAATCAATATTCAAAATTTCTACATCTTTAATATCTTCTTCAATACTTGCACTAGTAAAGGGTCTTTTTATAATATTTCTAGAAATACTTCTTATTAACTCTTCCTTAGTATCATTATATATCTCTTTGACAGATTCATCATCTCCATCTAACTCCATCTCGAATCCATTATATGCTATTCTTATCTTTAAATTAGACATATCAATTACTCCTTTACTATATATAGTATTAATGATATTATTCTACAACTTTTAACTATAATTTACAACATTTTTACCCTAACCTAATAATAATTTGGGATGTTTTTGTTTGATATAAGTACAGTATTACTTCCAAAAAATACGAATCAAACTCATATGTTAATTCTGTTCCTACTAGATATTTAAACAAATTAATCATCATCAAATAAAAATAACTAGCAGAAATACCCGTTCTATTATTGGTGTATATATAAAGCCATATTTAAGAATTTGTAATTAATATGATATAATTAAGATAAAAAAATGAAGCAAATTTGGAGGTAATCATGATAACAGGCGAATTAAAAAATAAAGTAGATAAGATATGGGAGATATTCTGGACAGGTGGTATTACTAATCCTTTAGAGGTAATAGAACAGTTTACATATCTCCTTTTTATTAAGCAATTAGATGAAGTAGAAATAATCAAAGAAAATGAAGCGCAGTTTTTGGGTATTGAGTATACTGGATTATTCCCAAGTGATTTACCCTACCTGCGTTGGAGTAAATTTAAAAATTTAGAAGCGTCTGAAATGTATAACATCGTTCAAAATGAAGTCTTTCCATTTATAAAATCCTTACACCAGGATGGAAAATCTGCTTATTCTAAATACATGGGTGACGCTATTTTTAAAATACCAACTCCTCAGATGCTGTCCAAACTTGTTGACGGTATTGATCATTTAGATATGCAGGATCAAGATACTAAAGGAGATTTATATGAATACCTTTTGTCAAAAATAGCTACAGCAGGTACTAACGGCCAATTCCGCACCCCAAGACATATAATAAAAATGATGGTTGAGCTGGTTAAACCAACACCAAGTGATATTATTGTTGACCCGGCTATGGGAACCGCAGGATTTCTTGTTGCGGCCCAAGAATACCTAAGAGATTATCATGCGGATTTATTCTTAAATGCAGGACTCAGAGAACATTTTAATAATACCATGTTTAATGGCTTTGATATGGATAGAACCATGTTGCGTATTGGTGCCATGAACATGCTGCTCCATGGAGTGGACAATCCTACGATCGAATATCGCGATAGTCTGTCTGAGCAAAATACCGATATTGAAAAATATACCCTAGTGCTGGCCAATCCACCATTTAAAGGCTCCCTGGATTATGAGTCAGTAAGTTCAGATCTGCTAAAAGTAGTTAAGACAAAGAAAACAGAATTACTTTTCTTGGCACTGAACTTAAGAATTCTTAAAAAAGGTGGCAGAAGTGCTACCATTGTTCCTGATGGCGTCCTTTTTGGCAGCAGCAAAGCCCATAAACAAGTCCGTCAGGAATTAATAGAACATCATAAACTGGAAGCAGTGATCTCCATGCCCAGCGGTGTGTTTAAACCATATGCAGGTGTATCTACAGCCATACTGATCTTTACTAAAACTGGTACTGGCGGTACGAATAAAGTTTGGTTCTATGATATGAAGGCAGATGGTTATTCCTTGGATGATAAAAGGCAACCAATAACTGAAAATGATATCCCTGATATTATCACCAGATTTAATAATTTAGATGAAGAAAAGGATAGAAAACGCACAGATCAAAGCTTTTTTGTTGATGTCGATGAAATAAGAAATAATGGGTACGACTTATCTATAAACAAATATAAAGAAATAGAATATGAAGAAGTAAAATATGACCATCCTGTAAAGATACTTGCAAAATTGATGGATTTAGAGCAAGAAATTATAGCAAGTATTAAGCAATTGGAGGAAATGTTAGATGAGTAAAATTCAAGATTATTTTGTATTAATCAGAAACGGTGCAAATATACGACAAAACAAAGAAAAGATAGGTTATCCAATCACTCGCATTGAAACTATTTCAGATGGTTATGTTGATAGAGAAAAAATGGGATATGCAGGAATAAAAGATCTTTCAAAATATGAAGATTACATATTGAAAACTGGAGATATATTAATGTCACATATAAACAGTGTGAATCACCTTGGAAAAGTAGCTCTTTATGAGAAAGAAAAAGATGAAAAAATCATTCATGGTATGAATTTACTTGTTTTGCGTCCAAATACCAAATTAATAATAAGTAAATACGCATATTATTATTTTAAAAGCCCATACTTTAAAAAGCAACTCCCCAATATTACAAAAAACTCTGTAAATCAAGCTAGTTTTACTGTAACTGATTTAAAAAAATTGTATATATACGTTCCTTCTATTGAAAAACAGAATACTATAGTTGAAATGTTAGATAAAGTACAGTCTCTAATAGACAAACGCAAACAGCAAATAGAATTCTGTAATGAGTTAATTAAATCCCAATTCGTAGAGATATTCGGAGATCCCAAAGTCAATCCCAAGCATTATAAAATGAAAAAGCTGGGTACGACTTTTGAAATTGTAAGCGGAGGAACACCAAAAACTCAAGTTGAAGATTATTGGAATCCTAACGATATATCGTGGATTGGCTCTAATATGTGTCAAGATAAAATTATATATAATAATGATGGGAAATTTATATCATATTTAGGATTAGAAAACTCTTCAGCAAAAATTATAAAACCGAATGCAGTATTAGTAGCATTAGTTGGAGCAACTATAGGAAAAACTGCATTATTAAAATTTGAAACAGCTATTAATCAGAATATAGCAGCTATTAAAGTTTATGATAGTAATGAATATATACCTGAGTTTGTATTTTGGTATATGCAATTTATTTATTACCAATTCACAGCAATAAGTAAAAATAAATTCAAAATGGCTTCTCTAAATTTTTTGAAAGAGTTAGAAATATATCAAGTTCCAATTACTCTTCAAAGCCAATTTGCCGCCTTTGTTCAACAAGTTGAAAATTTAAGATCTTCACTTCAGCAAAGCCTTACAGAATTAGAAAACAACTTCAATTCTCTTATGCAAAAAGCTTTCAATGGAGAAGTGATTGCTTAAGATAAATGGTTAAGGGGGGGTATACATTGATGACTAACTTCGACTTTCTAAAAACCAAACAACAATATAACAGTTTTGCAGATAGCGCTATTGAAGCTGAGAAAAGTTTATTGGTTTCTCCTGCTACCTGTGCGATTCTATCAAGACGGGCGTTAGAATTAGCTGTAAAGTGGGTTTACAGCTTTGATGAGGATCTAAGAATTCCTTATCAAGATAATATATCAAGCTTAATCCATGAGCCAACCTTTCGTCAGATTATAGAACCCGGTTTATTTCCTCTACTCAAATATGTCATAAAACTTGGTAATACAGCAGTTCATACAAATGCAATTATTAAAAGAGATGAAGCAGTTCTATCTTTAAGGAACCTTCACGAATTTATACGTTGGATAGATTATTGCTATTCTGATGAATATACCTGTGGAGATTTTGATGAATCATTACTTCAAGAAAGTACTGAGAAACGTAAGCGTCCAGAAGAGCTTCAGGATCTATATGAACGCCTCAGTGCAAAAGATAAGAAGCTTGAAGAATTACGTAAAGAAAATGAAGAGCTTCGTCAGGCTATGACAGCTCATCGAATAGCTGCATACGAAAATTATGACTTTAAAGTAGATGAGATCAGTGAAGCTTTGACAAGAAAAAAATATATAGATGTCGAATTAAAACTGGCTGGTTGGAATATTGGTTCTGATTGCCTGCAAGAAGTACGTGTTGAAGGTATGCCAAATCCTACTGGAACAGGCTATGTAGATTATGTACTATATGGAGATAATGGTAAACCATTAGCCGTAGTTGAAGCAAAGAAAACAAGTGTTGACCCAATCGCTGGTTCCCAGCAAGCAAAACTCTATGCAGATTGTTTACAAAATCAATATTTGCAAAGACCTCTTATATTTACAACCAATGGATTTGAAATTCATTTTACAGATGATGTGGCAGGCTATCCCAGCAGAAGAGTATCTGGATTTTTCACCAAAGATGAATTACAACTTATTGTGGACAGAAGGACTCTAAAAAAGTCCCTAAATAATGTCGTTATTAACGATAATATTACGAACCGTTATTATCAGAAAGAGGCTATTATGGCTGTATGTGATGCAATTGAAAAGAAACATAGAAAGTTTCTGTTAGTCATGGCTACTGGCAGCGGTAAAACACGAGTTGCGGTTTCAATTGTAGACGTACTTACAAGACATAACTATGTTAAGAATATCCTTTTTTTAACCGATCGTGTGGCACTGGTAACTCAAGCAAAAAAGAGTTTTAATCATCTCCTTCCCAATCTTACACTATGTAACTTACTGGATAATAGTGACAACCCGGAACAGGCAAGAATGGTATTTTCTACTTATCCGACTATGATGAATGCCATTGATGAGACAAAAACAAATACTGGCCGTAAACTTTTTACACCGGGACATTTTGACTTAATCATAATAGACGAAAGTCATAGAAGTATTTACAAGAAATATCAGGACATATTTACTTATTTTGATTCCATGCTTCTGGGATTAACAGCAACCCCTAAGGATGAAATTGACAAGAATACATACTCTGTATTTGATATGGAAAATGGAGTTCCTACTTATGCCTATGAATTGGAAGAGGCAGTTCGTGATGGTTATTTGGTGGATTATCACACCATAGAGATTAAGTCAAAAATAATGGAAGAAGGTATTCATTATAACGATTTGACAGAAGAAGAAAAAGACCTGTTTGATGAAATCTTTGAAGATGATGAAAATATTGATGATACCATATCCAGCAGTGCAATCAATGAATGGCTCTTTAATACTGATACTATTGATATGGTACTCAATCAACTTATGGAGAAAGGCCTTAAGGTAGAAGGCGGAGATAAATTAGGTAAAACCATTATATTTGCTAAAAATAGTCCTCATGCTAAAGCTATAGTAGACAGATTTAATACCATTTACCCTGAGTATGGAAGTGATTTCATCAAACAAATAGACTATAGCATAAAGTATGTTGATACATTGATAGAAAGTTTTAGTACGAAAGATAAAATACCACAAATTGCAGTTTCAGTGGATATGCTTGATACCGGAGTAGACATTCCAGAAATTTTAAACCTAGTATTCTTTAAGAAAGTCCGTTCAAAGTCTAAGTTCTGGCAGATGATCGGCCGAGGAACAAGATTATGCAAAGACTTGTTTGGTGTAGGAAAAAACAAAGAGGGATTTCTTATCTTTGACTACTGTAATAATTTTGAGTTTTTCCGTGTAAATTCAAAAAACAAAGAAACAAAAATAGCTCAGTCACTAACAGAAAAGATTTTTAATACAAAGGTAAATATTGCTCGTGAACTACAAGACTTGCAATATCAAGAGGAAAAATATATCAAATATCGAAACGAATTGATAGAAGAATTAGTTTCCAGTGTTAGAGTTTTGAATGAAGACAGCTTTAGGGTAAAACTTCATTTACGATATGTCGAGCAATTTAAAGATCAATCAGCATGGCAAACATTAGAGTCAACCAATGTCAGTGATATTAGAGAGCATATCGCACCTCTCATCATATCTAAAGCTGATGATGAACTGGCAAAGCGTTTTGATTATCTGATCTATACCGTTAGCCTGGCTTATCTGCAGAATAAAAATGCTACGACACCGATTAGATCAATTATAACTACTGCAGAAGAACTGTCAAAACTAGGTTCAATTCCTGAAATTAGAGAGCAAAAACACGTAATAGATCAAGTTCAAACTGATAAATTCTGGGAACATGCTGATATTTTCGAACTGGAAAAAGTACGTGAAGCATTACGGGGACTTATCAAATACTTAGAAAAAAAGAAGCAACGAATTTATTATACCAATTTTACTGATAAAATAATAGACGTAAAAGAAGGCGAAGCTATTTACTCCATAAATGATCTTAAAGATTATAGAAAAAAGGTAGAACATTACTTAAAAGAACATGGAGATGTATTAGCCATTTATAAATTACGAAACAACAAGCGACTTACCGAGAGTGATCTGAAAGAATTAGAAAGAATTCTATGGAATGAACTTGGAACCAAAAGCGACTATGAAAAAGAATTTAAAGATACTCCAGTGACTAAACTTGTAAGAAAAATCGTTGGTTTGGATAGAAACGCTGCAAACGAAGCATTTAGTAAATTCCTGAGCGATGAGCGACTTAATGTGAACCAAACTAGATTTGTAAAACTTATCATAGATTATATCGTAGCTAATGGTATGATAGAAGATAAAAGTGTTTTCATGGAAGAACCATTCAGAAGCCTGGGAAGTATTACCTCTATCTTTAAAGACCATATGGACTACGCTAAAAGTATTATGGACGTTATTGATGAAATAAACAGAAATGCAGAAATAATAGCTTAATAGCAAAAATTCAAGAGAAACTAAAAAAGGACTTTCAATGTAAATTGAAAGTCCTTTTTTAATGCGGATGAAGGGACTTGAACCCCCACGGTATTGCTACCACTAGAACCTGAATCTAGCGCGTCTGCCGATTCCGCCACATCCGCATATAAAAATATGAAATAAAAACCGCAAAATCCATATTGATTTTACAGCTCCTATTTCATTAAACGTGCGCAGAAGGATTCGAACCCTCGACCTTCTGATCCGTAGTCAGACGCTCTATCCAGCTGAGCTATGCGCACATAATGTTAGGAATAAAAATATGCCGGAGACCGGAATCGAACCGGTACGGTCGGTAAGGACCGCAGGATTTTAAGTCCTGTGCGTCTGCCAGTTCCGCCACTCCGGCACATATGGTGGGCGCAATAGGGCTCGAACCTATGACCCCCTGCTTGTAAGGCAGGTGCTCTCCCAGCTGAGCTATGCGCCCATATATACCTGTATCAATATGAAATTTTACTGGTCTGGGTGACAGGACTTGAACCTGCGACCTCTAGAACCCCATTCTAGCGCGCTACCAAACTGCGCCACACCCAGACATTACGTCTGGCAATACTTAAGATTAATATGGCGACCCAGAAGGGGCTCGAACCCTCGACCTCCGGCGTGACAGGCCGGCGCTCTAACCAACTGAGCCACTGGGCCGCATTGAAAAATATAAAACTGCTTATGGTGGGCCTTCAGGGACTCGAACCCCGGACCGTCCGGTTATGAGCCGGATGCTCTAACCAACTGAGCTAAAGGCCCAAAATGGAGCCGACGATCGGACTCGAACCGATAACCTGCTGATTACAAGTCAGCTGCTCTGCCAATTGAGCCACGTCGGCACAATCAGAGAATGACCCATAGGAGACTCGAACTCCTGTTACCGCCGTGAAAGGGCGGTGTCTTAACCGCTTGACCAATGGGCCATATTGGCTCCCCGAGTAGGATTCGAACCTACGACCCTCCGGTTA